>JAFOFC010000049.1 GCA_017387515.1 Paludibacteraceae bacterium | reverse complement strand
TTTTTGTTTCGGCGCTTCATCTTCCGACTTGGTTCCCGGTCGGGATTGATACATACAAAAACTACAAAATGTGAACTCGCTTCGCTCAAACAACACATTTTGCTTAACGTTTTTGCACATATAAATCTTTTTCCGACCTCCACCAAATGTCGTCAGATTGAATCGCCTAAACGACTCAACGACTAAACAACTAAACATCGATTAGTCGATTATTCACATTCGTTCATCAACACGTCACCGATTAGTCAATAAATTCAACGCAACTCCATCACAAACTGCGCTTCGCAGTCGGGGTAGGTGGGAAGGGTAGGTTTTTCTTTAAAGATACCAAAAACCGACGATCCCGAACCCGACATACTGGCGTAAAGTGCACCGGCATCGTACAGGCGGTGTTTAACATCGGCTATAAGGGGGAATTGAGCAAACACACTTTCTTCAAACTGGTTTACCAGCACGTTTTTCCACGCTTCTATAGGGGTGCTTGTCAAATTTTGCAAAGAAAATGTAGGTTTTTTGGGGGTTACGCTACGATAAGCATCTGCTGTAGAGACAAATACGTTGGGTTTTACCAAGGCTAAATAGTACCCTTTTAGCGACAAATCTAGCGCAGAAAACTCCGTTCCGATGCCCGTAGCCATCATGGGTGTATTGTAAATAAAGAAAGCACAGTCGGCACCTAATTTAGCTGCATAAGTAGCCAATTGCTCTTTGCTTAGCCCAAGTTGAAAAAGTTCGTTGAGTTGTAACAAGGTATGCGAAGCATCCGATGAACCACCTCCTAAACCAGCGCCAAAAGGAACGTGCTTTTTAAGGGTAATGCTAACAGGGGGTAAATTAAAGTCTTTTTGAAGCAAACGATAGGCTTTGATCACCAAGTTTTTTTCAATATCCTCGCCCACAAGAATACCTTCTTCGTGCAATTGAAGCGTTTCGGCAGCCTCGATAATAACTTCGTCTGCCAACGAAATGGGGTAGAATATAGTTTCAATGTTGTGATACCCATCTGCACGCTTGCTGACAATGTGCAATCCCAAGTTTATTTTACAATTTGCTAACATATAAATCGAAGGTCGAAAGTCAAAAGTCAAAAGTTGCGAGTAAGCGAGAGCAGTAGGGACGCACGGCTCGTGCGTCCGTGCCGCCTGACTTATGAGCGAAGCCCGAATAAAGTCAGTGCGAATAAGGCGAAATTAAACAGGTTTGAATGCGTGATTCCTAACTCCTAACTCCTACCTCCTCACTAACAATACCACGTTTTCTACGTGATGCGTATGTGGGAACATATCAACAGGTTGAACGGCTTCTACCTTATATTGAACATCGAGTAGGGCAAGGTCGCGTGCTTGAGTGGCAGGGTTGCAGCTAACGTACACTATTTTTTTGGGGGCAGCATTCAAAATTACCTTGATCACATCTTCGTGCATACCAGCACGAGGTGGGTCGGTAATGATCACATCGGGTTTGCCATGCTCAGCAATAAAATCATTGGTTAAGATGTTTTTCATATCGCCTGCATAAAAAAGCAGGTTGTCTAACCCATTCAATGCTGCATTTACTTTAGCATCTTCTATGGCTTCTGGAACATATTCAATACCAATTACTTGGCGCGCTTTTTTAGCCACAAAATTGGCGATGGTGCCAGTACCCGTGTACAAGTCGTACACCAATTCGTTGCCTGTTAATCCTGCAAAATTGCGTGCAACGCTATATAATTCGTATGCCTGATGCGTATTGGTTTGATAGAACGATTTAGGACCAACCTTAAATTTAAGGTCTTCCATGGTTTCTATAATGTGGTCGTTGCCTTTGTACACCATTACTTCTTGATCGCCAATGGTATCGTTGCATTTTTGGTTTAAAATGTACAGCAACGAGGTAATTTGTGGGAAGTGGGTAGCAATGTGGTTCAATACACCTTCCCAAATGGCTTCATCTTTTTCGGCAAACACCACAATAACCATTAATTGGTTGGTAGTCATAGCGTTGCGTACAATTAAGGTACGCATCATACCTTGCTGTGCGCGTAAATCAAAGTACGAAATACCGTTTTCTTGGCAATAGGTGTGTACGCTGTTTCTAATTTGATTGGTAATATCGTCTTGCAAATGGCATTTATCAATGTGCAATACCTTATCGAAACAGCCAGGAATATGAAAACCAACCGCATTACGGGGTACAGTTGGATCGACCGTTTTTAATGCCTCGTAAGTTAACCACGCCTTATTAGAAAAGGTGAATTCTAACTTATTACGATAACCTACGGTTTCTTTTGAACCCAAAATAGGTTGAATAGCAGGTAGTTCTATTTTTCCAATACGGGTTAAGTTGTCTTCTACCTGTTGTTGTTTGTATTTAAGTTGTTCGCTGTAGGGTAGGTGTTGCCATTTACAGCCTCCACAGGTACCAAATTGCGAACAGATAGGTTCTTGGCGTACCTCAGAGTACTTTTTATAAGCAATTACCTTGCCTTCTGCATAACTTTTTTTCTTTTTGCTTAACTGGATATCCACAACATCTCCAGGTACAGCAAAAGGAACAAATACAACCATATCGTTGTAACGAGCCAAAGCTTTACCCTCAGCTGCTACATCGGTAATAAGAACATCTTCTAATATAGGAAGCGGTTTTTTACGAGCCATTTTTCAAAAGTGAGGAGTTATGAGTGAGGAGTGAGGAGTTGGGAATCTGCCAAATGCAATTAACTCCTAACTCCTAATTCCTAACTCCTAACTTATTTATTATACTAAGTAGCTAGAGCTAATTGATTTATTGGTGTTGACGTTGATAATGGTATTAGCAATCAAATCGGCAACGCTCAATACTTTGATTTTTTCGCTTTCTTTTTTCAAAGGAATTGAATCGGTAAAGTAAATAGCGGTAAGTTTTGATTTTTCAATACGTTCGGTAGCAGGGTCTGAAAGCACACCGTGCGATGCAAATGCGTGTACCGAAAGGGCACCGTTTTCAATCATCAAGTCGGCAGCTTTGGTAATGGTACCTGCAGTGTCTACCATATCGTCCAAAATAATAACGTTTTTGCCTTGAACGTCGCCAATAATTTTCATCGATTCAACTACGTTGGCTTTAGCACGTTGTTTGTGGCACAATACCAAGTCTACGCCTAAGTATTTAGCGTAAGAGCTAGCACGTTTAGAACCACCTACGTCGGGCGATGCAATCACCAAGTCTTCTAGTTTCATCGATTGGATGTAAGGCAAGAAAATAGACGATGCCAACAAATGGTCTACAGGGCAATCAAAGAAGCCTTGAATTTGGTCTGCGTGCAAGTCTAAGGTAATAATGCGGTCAATGCCAGCTGTGCTTAACAAATCGGCAATTAATTTAGCACCGATAGAAACACGTGGTTTGTCTTTGCGGTCTTGACGAGCCCAACCAAAGTAGGGGATAACAGGAATTACTTTGCGAGCTGATGCACGTTTAGCAGCATCAATCATCAACAATAGTTCTAGCAAGTTATCTGAGTTAGGGAAAGTAGATTGTACCAAGTAAACTTCGCAACCACGAATGGATTCTTCGTACGATACTACAAATTCGCCGTCTGCAAAATATTGGATATTCATGTTACCCAATGGGCAACCCAATTTTTCGCATACTTTTTCGGCCATATATCTCGATTTAGTACCCGAAAATACTTTAAATGGAGCAGGAGTATTCATATTGTTTTGATTTTATTAGTAAGCAAATAGAGGATAATCTTTCATAATGTCGTTTACGCGAGCACGAACGTTAGCAATTACTTCTTCGTTTTCTGCGTTCGATAATACTTCTTCAATCATTTCGGCAATTACCACCATCAAGTCTTCTTTAGCACCACGAGTGGTAATAGCAGGTGTACCCAAACGAATACCCGATGTTTGGAATGCAGAACGAGAATCGAATGGAACCATGTTTTTGTTACATGTAATATCGGCAGCAACCAATGCTTTTTCGGCCACTTTACCCGTTAAATCTGGGTATTTGGTGCGCAAGTCAACCAACATAGAGTGGTTATCGGTACCGTCTGATACAATTTTAAAGCCACGTTTCATCAATTCTTCGGCCAATTTAGCAGCATTCTTTTGCACTTGAATTTGGTAAGCTTTGTATTCAGGTTGCAAGCATTCGCCAAATGCAACGGCTTTAGCAGCAATAACGTGTTCTAGTGGACCACCTTGAATACCAGGGAATACAGCAGAATCCAAGCAAGCCGACATCATTTTCACTTCGCCTTTAGGAGTTTTTACACCTTTTGGGTTAGGGAAGTCTTGACCCATCATAATAACACCACCACGAGGTCCACGCAAGGTTTTGTGGGTAGTTGAAGTTACAATATGAGCATATTTTAGTGGGTTATCTAGCAAACCAGCTGCAATTAAACCAGCAGGGTGAGCCATATCTACCAACAAAATAGCACCTACTTTGTCGGCAATTTCGCGCATGCGTTTGTAATCCCATTCGCGTGAGTAAGCAGAACCACCACCAATAATCATTTTTGGTTTTTCGCGCAAGGCAACTTCTTCCATTTGATCATAATCAACACGACCGGTAGCTTCGTTTAAGTTGTATTCGCATGGTGTATAGATAATACCCGATGAATTTACCAACGAACCGTGCGAAAGGTGACCACCATGAGCCAAGTTTAGACCCATAAATTTGTCGCCAGGATTCAAAACGGCCAAAAATACAGCAGCATTGGCTTGTGCACCAGAGTGGGGTTGTACGTTTGCCCAGCAAGCGCCAAAAATTTCTTTTAGGCGGTCAATAGCCAATTGTTCACTTTCGTCTACTACTTCGCAACCACCATAGTAGCGTTTGCCAGGATAGCCTTCGGCATACTTGTTGGTTAAGCAAGAACCCATAGCTTCCATTACTTGGTCGCTAACAAAGTTTTCTGAAGCAATCAACTCAATACCTTTTAATTGACGTTGACGTTCTCTGTCGATGATGTCAAAAATGACGTTGTCTCTTTTCATAAATTGTGGATATTTATAAAGTTTCTAATAATCTATCTAATTGAATTTCGTCTTGTACCAATACTTGACGCGATTTGCTGCCATCGGCACTGCCTACAATGCCTGCAGCCTCCAATTGGTCCATGATGCGGCCTGCACGGTTAAAACCAATAGAGAATTTGCGTTGAATCATAGAGGTAGACCCCGACTGACTAAGCACTACCATGCGGGCAACTTCGTCAAACATAGGGTCGCGTTTGGTCATATCAACCCCTTTCATGTCGGTATCGCCCGTACTCATTTCTACCTCGGGTAGGGCAAAGGGTTGGGGATAACCTTGTTGCTCGCCAATGTGTTTACAAATGGCTTCTACTTCTGGCGTATCGATAAAGGCACATTGTACACGCACCAAATCGCTTCCTTGTAAGAACAACAAGTCGCCACGACCAATGAGTTGGTTGGCACCCGATGCATCCAAAATGGTGCGCGAGTCAATTTGCGATGCCACCTTAAAGGCCATACGACCAGGGAAGTTGGCTTTGATATTACCAGTAATGATATTGGCTGCAGGACGTTGGGTAGCAATGATAGCGTGAATACCGGCTGCACGTGCCAATTGGGCAATACGAGCAATGGGCATTTCTACCTCTTTGCCTGCTGTCATAATTAAGTCGGCAAACTCGTCAATGATTACTACTATATAAGGTAAGTAACGGTGTCCGTTTTCGGGGTTGAGTTTGCGGTTTATAAATTTCTCGTTGTATTCTTTAATATTACGAACGTGTGCCTTTTTAAATAGGTCGTTACGGTCGTCCATTTCTTTACATACCGAATTAAGGGTTTGTACCACCTTGTTAACATCGGTAATGATGGCATCGTCGTTTTCTGGCAACTTAGCCAAGAAGTGTTTTTCAAGGTCGCTATAGATGCTAAACTCTACTTTTTTAGGGTCAACCAATATTAGTTTAAGTTGCGAAGGGTGCTTTTTGTAAAGCAGCGATGTGATAATCGCATTGAGCCCAACGGACTTTCCTTGACCTGTAGCACCTGCTACCAATAGGTGAGGTAGTTTTGCCAAGTCTACCATAAACACTTCGTCGGTAATGGTTTTACCAATGGCAATAGGTAAATCAAAGGTGGTTTCTTGGAACTTTTTAGAGGCCAACAACGACTGCATGGGCACAATTTGTGCGTGCTTGTTGGGCACCTCTATACCAATGGTACCTTTGCCTGGGATAGGCGCAATAATACGGATACCAATGGCCGATAAGCTAAGGGCAATATCGTCGCCAAGGTTTCGGATTTTAGAAATACGAATGCCATCGGCAGGAATAATCTCGTACAAGGTAACAGTAGGGCCAATGGTCGCTTTTATTTCTTTAATGCCAATGCCATAATTTTGAAGCGTGCGTATAATGCGTTCTTTATTGGCTTGTTGCTCTTCTGCATCAATTTTAGCTGTAGCATCAAACTGTTTCAACAAATCAAAACCAGGGTATTTATAATGCGGCAAATCTAGGGTAGGGTCGTATTGACCATATTGTTCTACCAATTCAGAGCCGGCATCTTTGCTTTCTACTACCTCAAAAGCAACATCATCGTTATCTTCCATGGGGTCAACAGGATGATTGGTTACTTCAAAAGGAATATCGGTGTCATCGACAACTTCTTCATCACGTTCTTGCGCCTCGTTTTCAGCATCAAACTCAAAAGTATCGTTATTGGCTAATTCTTGGTCTATATCAGAAGGATCTACCAATACAAAATCATCATCGTCTGTGTTGGTATCACTGTCCGTTGTATTTTCTAACAAGGTTGTTTCTTGATCAATGTTATGTTCTGGCTTAGGTTTGCGTTTAAATAGGTTAGCAAAAAAGGCTACTATTTGATGGTAGAACTGAATAAAGCCAACTACACAATATATAATAAGTGCTGTTAGTAATACCAATAACACACCCATGGTACCAATGCTTTGATTACCTAATTTAACTACTTCTAATCCATGATTACCACCAAATAGCAAGAAAGGAGCGCTATCTAACGTAGGCATTACCAAGGCAAAGAAAATAGAAAACCATAGGGTAAAGAATAGGGTAGATAACAAACCTTTTAGCAACGAATACGTTAAACTGGGATGCAATAATTTAATAGAAACAGCAGCAGTATATATTGGCCACAATAGGGTAACAATACCAAACCAATCATTAATAAGTAAATTGGCTAATTTTGCGCCTAACGAACTTCCTGCATTTGAATAAGTAGCTTGACTTGCTGCTATATCGGACAATGTATGGTGTAGTAAATTGTAATCGTGATTGCCCGATAGCATAAAAGAAAGCAACGATAAGAACACATAGAAACTTACAACCAACAGCAAAATACCCGTCACTATACGCGTCTTTTCGTTTTGAAAAAACGCAATAAATGGTGTCCAATCTATTTTTTTTGTGGTTTTGGTTTTCTTGGCCATTCTATTGCTTGTGCTTATTATTGTACAATATTGTGCAAAGGTAAAAAATATCTTTGAGTTATACCTAATAAAATGAAGATAGATTTTCAACAAATTAGTTCTTCAAAAAAAAGGTAGTTTTAACGTATCAAAAGCGGTATTTTATTGATTTTTTGTTTTTTTAATGTATTAAAAGCGGTCTTTTTAAATTTTTTAGTTTAATTTTGGGCAATTTTGACTTTCCAAAATTATTCAAACATTACCTAAATTATTTACTTATGAAAAAATTGCAAAATTACTTGTTGCTGGCTATCATGCTGTTTGGCAATGCCATAGCAGCTCTAGCAAGTAACTACGGCGATGTTTTTAAAAACACTCGCTCGGATTTCCGCGATGAGTCCATTTACTTCGTAATGACGACTCGTTTCTTTGACGGAGATGAATCCAACAACACACAGTGTTGGGACAACCAGTCTGCCAACCAAAACGATCCTCCTTGGCGTGGCGACTTTAAAGGTCTAATTGAACGATTAGACTACATCAAAGCTTTGGGCTTTACTGCAGTGTGGATTACTCCTATTGTAGAAAATGCTTCGGGTTACGACTATCATGGCTATCATGCTCATGACTTTAGTAAAGTAGATCATCGTTACGAATCGGAAGGAGTGGGTTTCCAAGAATTAATCAATGCTGCTCACGCAAAAGGCATGAAAATTATCTTGGACATTGTATTAAACCACACGGGTAACTTTGGCGAAACTAACCTTTGCAAACTATTTACCCGCGACACAGACCCCACCAAACAAGCAGACATTAACGCTTGTATGATTCCTTACACTAAAAAGGATGGCGGAAAATTACCTGATAATTATTTGTCTATTAAACCAGGTGCACAATATGATTCTCGTCTAACACAGATGAAGAATACACTAGGTCAAAACAATGATGTAAACAATTATTGGCACCACTACGCTCACTTTAACTGGGATAATCATACGCGTTGGCATGGTCAAATTGCAGGTGACTGCGTGGACTTAAATACAGAAAACCCAGCTGTGACTAATTATTTAGTAGAATGCTATGGTAAATTCATTGCCATGGGTGTAGACGGTTTCCGTATCGATACATCGGGTCACATTTCTCGTTTAACCTTTAATAAAGCTTTCTTGCCACAATTTACCGATTTGGCAAACAAACACAAAGCTAAACGTAACGGTGGTCCTTTCTTTATGTATGGCGAAGTTTGTGCGCGCGAACGTAACGTAACGTATCGTAATACCCAATATGCTTCTCCTTATTTCTATACTTGGAAAGAAACTAAGGATTATGCTTGGGATACCAGCGAAACATCTTGGAACAACATTGTAGTAAAAGAAGGTGAATTGGGCAACCACACCAACATGAGCTCGGTAGAAAAATCCGCTACCGATTATGCAGGCGAAAGCAATTTGCCTAATTCTAACAATGCTTTCTTAAAAGGCAACGAATACCACACTCCCGATTATTCTAAATGGAATAACTTTAGTGTAATTGACTTCCCCATGCACTGGAACTTCCGTACTGCTCAAGAAGCATTCGGCGTTAAATACGGTGACAAATACTACAACGACGCTACCTATAACGTTGTTTACGTAGACTCTCACGACTATGCTCCCGACGGTGCGCCAGAAAGCGTACGTTTCAACCAAGATGAAGATGTTTGGGCAGAAAATGCATCATTGATGTTTACCTTCCGTGGTATTCCTTGTATTTACTACGGTTCCGAAATCCAATTTAAAAAAGGTGCGCCTATTGATAAAGGTCCTGAAGGTCCTCTATCTGCTACAGGTCGTGCTTATTATGGTGGTTATATTACAGGCGATATCAATGTTACCGACTTTGCCGATTACAGCGCAAGTGGTAATGCCAATGCTACCTTGAACCATCCTTTGGCCCTTCACTTCCAACGCCTAAACCAAATTCGTATGGCGGTTCCAGCATTGCGTAAAGGTCAATATAGCACCGACGGTTGTAATGGTACATTTGCCTTTAAACGTCGTTATAAAGATGCTACTACCGATTCTTACTGTTTAGTAACCATTAGCGGTGGTGCTACCTTTAGCAATATCTTAAATGGTACCTATATTGATGTAGTTACTGGCGATGTAAAAACCGTTAGCGATGGTAAATTAACGGCTACTTGCTCGGGTAAAGGTAACTTACGTGTTTACGTATTACAAACTGACAAAAATAGCGTTAGTGGCAAAGTTGGTAAAGACGGTAAATACATTTATGGTCCTAAATCGGTAGTAAATACACAACCTTCTTACGATGGCAAACAAGAAGAGGGTTCTGCTAACAACGGTGGCTCTGCTGGTTCACAAGAACCCGAAATTGCTATTGACCCCTGTGTGGCTCCTGGCGAAAAATGTATTTTCTTCCAAAAACCAGCTAATTGGGGTGGTATTGTAAACTGCTATATTTGGGATGCTAAAGGAAATAAACCTATGGGCGAATGGCCTGGTAGTGCTATGGTTAATTTAGGTGCAGATAACTATAAGATCACCTTTAACGGCGATTATAGTGGTTACAACTTTATCTTTAACGATGGCAGTGGTAACCAAACGAGTGACCTTTCTGATTTAAAACTAAGTGCTATGTACAATAGTTCTGGTACCGTGGTTAAAACCATTGCCGAAGGTGATTGTGAAGCTGGCGAAGGTGCTGGTTCTGAAACTGGCGGTGGCAATGAAGGTGGCAATACTGGTGGTTCTGTAGAACCTGAACAACCTAGTGTAACCCCAGAAGAACAAACTGTATTCTTCGAAAAACCAGAAGGTTGGGGAACAACCTATTGCTACGTATGGTATGGCGACGGTGCTGGCGAACCTAACGGTGCTTGGCCAGGTAAAGCATGTACCGACTTAGGCAATGGTTTGTGCAAATTCACCTTCGATACCACCATTGGTCAACCTAGCGAATGGGGTATCATCTTTAACTATGGTAGTTTGCAAACCGACGACTTTGTTGCAGAAAACAGAAAAATCTACAGCATGAGCGGTGTTAAAGGCGAAGCGAATGTAGAAGATGATAACGACGATTCTGGCACTGTTTCGGTAGAAGATGTAGAAGATACCGATAACATTGAAGTATATGCAATGGAACGCACCATTTTCGTAATCAATACAGAAGACAGAATGATTACGGTTCGTAGTTTGGATGGTCGTGTTCTATACAACGGCACCAATCCTATTATTCCTGTACAATCTGCCGGTATCTACTTGGTATCGATAGAAGGTGCA
>JAFOFC010000006.1 GCA_017387515.1 Paludibacteraceae bacterium | reverse complement strand
TATGGTAAGCCTGCCGAGGTGCAATTTGTAAAATGCTCGTCGTACCAAGGAACACAAAGTACTGGTTGTTTAAAAGAAGAACTAAGCCTAGGTGTTGAGGTAAAAGACAGAACCGTGGTGATTTTAGAAGACATTATTGAAACGGGGCTTACCATGCAACAATTTGTAGAGCGCATAAAAAAAGGCCAACCCGCTTGTGTAAAAGTGGTTAGCCTATTTTATAAACCTCAGCTTAATAAGAGTACTGTTGTGCCCGACAAGGTAGGTTTTTCTATTCCTAACGATTTTATTGTAGGCTATGGATTGGACTACAACCAACAAGGCCGCAACCTACCCGATGTTTACTCGGTAATTTAATATAGTTTCCCAATTACCCACATTTTGAACGAGGCGGGTACGCAGTCGATGATAAACGACAAGGCCTTGTAGCTAAAGCCAGGGATATTGCGCATGGGCATGCGTTTTCTTTTTAGTAGACGCAACATGGTTTTGGCAATAGCATCGGGGCTCATGCCGTTTTGTTCGTCTTTCTCCATGGTTTGTACCGCCTTTAGCATGTTTTTGGTGTACACCGATTGCTCTAGTTTAGATGCCTCGGTATATTTTCTAGCATTGGTAAAGTTGGTTTTTACATCGCCAGGCATAACACAGGCACATTGTATGCCAAATGGTTTTACCTCTAGACTCAACGCTTCTGTAAAGGCCAAAATAGCCGATTTTACCGACGAATAAAAAGTTTGGAAAGGAATAGGTGCTACGGCTGCCATTGACGATACGGTAATGATTTTACCCCATCCTTGCGCACGCAATTGTGGCAAACAAGCTTGCACGGTATTTACCACGCCGTAGTAATTGGTAGCGAATTGATATTCCAGTTCGGCAAGCGAGGTATCTTCTACTGCCCCTGCTATGCCATTGCCGGCATTGCAAATAACGCCATAAATACCACCTTGTTCTGTTACTATTTGAGCAACGGCTTTTTGTAGGGTCTCGGGTTGAGTTACATCGGCCTGAATAGAAATTAATTTGCCTCCCGATTTTGTATCTTCCTGGCATTCGCATCCACTACGCGATAGCGCATACACTGTGTAACCGTTTTTCATTAAACACCATGCAGTAGCCTTGCCAATACCCGCACTACCACCCGTTAGTAAAATTGCTTTGTTCATACCTATACGTAATTAATCTACTTGCAAAGATATACAATTCTTGTTAAATTTGTGCCGTAACACAATAACTACCCTTACTTTCTTGTTTATGAGATAGTAACCGATTTGTCCATAAAACATGAACATCGAAATTAAACAAATTACTACCCGTAAGGAACTAAAACGTTTTGTACAATTTGCGCTTGATTTGTACAACAACAATCCGTTTTATTGCCCACCTATTATACACGATGAGCTGAACACCTTATCGGAAAAGGTGAACCCCGCTTTTGAAATATGCGAGGCGGCCTACTTTATGGCATACAAGGGGCAAACGGCTGTTGGACGCATAGCTGGCATTATAAACCATGCAGGCAATGCCCTTTGGAAGAAACCTTGCCTACGATTTGGTTGGTTTGATTTTGTGGATGACTTGGCGGTTTCTAAGGCCTTACTAGATGCCGTTATTGCATGGGGAAAAGAAAAAGGCATGCAAGAAGCATTTGGCCCCGTTGGGTTTACCGATTTTGACCACCAAGGTTTGCTGATTGAGGGGTTTCAATACCTATCGCCCATAGCTTCGCTTTACAATTACCCTTACTACGAAAAGCACTACCAAGCATACGGCCTACAAGGGCAAAAGGACTGGATAGAAATTCATTCGGGTTTGGTACATCAAATTCCTGCCGACCTGAGCCAAATGTGTACCTATGCAGAAGAACATTTTAAGGTAAAAGTGGTAAAGGTAAAATCAAAAGAAGAACTAATAAAACGCTACGGCTATAGTTTTTTTGATGTTTTTGATGCAGCTAGCAGCCCATTTAATAACAGTTTTCCACTTACTAGAGGACAAAAGAACTACTACGCCGATATGTTTATTCGGTTTTTAAATTTTGACTTTGTTACGTTTGTAGTAAACGAAAAAGACGAGATTGTGCAGGTTAGCGTATGCATGCCCAATATTACCAAGGCACTGCAAAAAGCCAAGGGGAAACTATTTCCTTTGGGTTGGTGGCATATATTGCGCACCATGCGCGCCAAGCAATTTGAGCAAATTGACTTTTTACTTTATGCTACTCGCCCCGACTACCAAAAAAAAGGTATCAATGCCTTACTATTTAAAGACTTGATACCTATTTTTAAGAAATACGGCGTAAAATACTCTGAATCGGGCCCTATTTTAGAAGGTAGCGCCATTGGAACGGCACAATTGGAGTATTTTAATTCTAAACGGCATAAAAGGCGAAGAACATATCACATAAAGTTATAAAGAAAGCGGCCCTATCGGGTCGCTTTCTTTATAACGCTATAGGTTCTTTATATAAGCTCTACGACGTTTATAGAACTCGTGTTCCAAATATTGGAAGTTAGCTTGGTTTTTGGTATTGGTTTCTAACACCGCTGTTACACGCGCTTCTTTAATACCATATTTGTGGTAACGAGGAATTTGGTCGATAAACAACAACGAGTTAAGCCCTTTGTTTTGATAATCGGGACGTACGGCAATGAGCAACAAATCGAGTGCATCCATTTTCTTGGCCTTTAATCCTTTTAGTAAGTGATACCAGCCAAAGGGGAATAATTTTCCTTTGGCCTTGCGCAACGCTGGAGTTAAGTTAGGCATACAAACACCTACTGCCACAATCTCGTCCTTATCGTTCACTACCAATGTTACAAAATCAAAGTTAAGCAAGGGGAAATACATTTTACTGTAATATTCTTTTTGCTTTTCGGTTAGTGGCGAATAGTTGTACAAAGGTTTGTACGCTTCGTCAATCACATCAAAGAAAGTATACCCATAACGTTTTAACAATTCCTTGCTGTTCTTAATAGGAACGATTTTTACGTTATAACGAGTTTGAATCATTTCGCCAATGCGGGCCATTTTTTCGGGTGCTTTTTCGGGCACCACACAACGAATCTCTATCCAATCGGCTTCTTTTTCTAAACCATAGGCATCAAAATGCTCAATGTAGTAAGGGTAGTTGTACAAAGCCGCCATGGGCGATTCGTATTCGTAACCTTCTAGCAACAAACCTTGATGATCCATATCGGTAAAGCCCACAGGACCATTTAAGGTAAGCATACCTTTGCTTTTGCCCCATGCTGCAACTGCATCGAGCAAGGCTTTAGACACTTCTTTGTCGTCTATAAAGTCGAACCAACCAAAACGGGTTTTCTTTACGTTCCAAGCGCCATTGGCACAATGATTGATAATACCAGCAATACGACCTACTACCTTGCCATCTTTGTAAGCAAGAAAATAAATAGACTCGCACACTTCAAAAGCGGGGTTTTTGGTACGATCTAAGGTGTTTAGTTCGTCAAAAACCAAGGGTGGACAAAAATATTCGTTGCCTTCAAAAAGGTCAATGCCAAATTGGACAAATTTTTTCATGTCCTTTCGGCTTACTGCTTCTTTAATTTCTACCATATTATTTTTTTGACTAATCGACTAACCGACTAATCGGCTAATCGGTAAGGGTTATTTTTATTGACGAATCGACTAACCGACTAATCGGTGACGAATTGATGAACGAATGTGAATAATCGACGGTTTGTTTTATTATTCTACAAATCCCGAGGATTGTTTTAGTTCGGAAATTACTTCCGATTCTTCTATTTCAAGTTGATTTTCTCGATAAAACTCTAGGTATTTAAGCACCGATTCTTTATCGAAAATAGATCGATAATTATCGGTGGATATAACGAATGCCTTGTATGAGACTTCTTTTAGCGTTTGTCTAAACAAACCATCCGATAACAGGTTATTTTGATACCAAACTGCCTCGTCTAAACTTACTAAGCCCGATACGGCAACAGCAAATAAGCTATCTTCTAATTGACGCACATGTAAATCAAAGTCTTTTAGCATGAAGCGGGTAAAGTTAAAGGCACCCACGCTGTACAATACTTGGTTTTTGATGGAATCGCTACCCGTAACCAAACAGATAAACAAATGCTCGCTTTCTGGATTGTAGGTAAAGCCTGCTTTTTGCAAGTTTTCTGCGTATTCGGCTTGCGACACCACTTTGGCACGTTCTTGCTCTAAACTAGAAACTGTGGCTACCGATTGTATTTCTTTGCCTTGGGCTATCAATGCCACCATGTTTTTGGCCATGGACGCCACGTCAGAATCGGGATACTTATCGATAATGGCTGTTAAGTTCTCTTTGAATTTATCTTTGCCATCTTGTTTACCGGTACTTAATGCCTCAATAAACATAAATTTAGGCATCATGCTGCATTCGGGATACAACGTTCTGGCTTGGGCTGTTTGTTGCAACACCGTTTGGAAATCGCCTTTTTTAAACGAAGCATAGGTAGAACGATACAACTGCTCGGCTTTATTTTCGCTACTTTCGTCTTCTATCAATTCGTTTAACAATAACTTAGCATACTTGCTATCAGCATGATGAGTCAAGATTTCTTGTTTAATGCGTTCTGCTTCTTGCGGATTGCTTGCACGTTCGTAGGTTTTGTACAAACGGTAACGAACCTCGCCCATACCAGCATACTCGGGGAAACGACGTTTTAACTCGTGGTACACCTCTAATGCTTTATCGTGCATGCCCATTTTTTCGTTGTACACAATGAACAAATTGCCCAAAGCATCTTGAATAGCATGATTAGAAGCGGCTAGTTTTTCTGGAGTAGAAGGGATTAATCGCAAGTGATATTCTACATCGTAGGGCGTTAAACTAGGCTGTTTTGTTGGCTTTTCGTCAGAATCGCTATCACCGTTTTCTTCCTCTTCATCATCGTAATTTTCTTCGGCAAAAGCGGCCATTTTGTTAGCACGTCGCCAATCGTCTTCTAAGATACGATTACCCCATACCTTTTGGAACTCTACCCTACCGCGAGTTATCAACGTAGGATTGTAAAAATACCACGATTTGTCGGCCACCTCGCCTAGCGACAAACCCGTTTGACTCATGGCCATGTTTTGATCGCGCAAACTTTGCTGACGCGCGGCTTCTTCTAAACGGCGACGCTCTTCTTCTTCGGCTTTTTTGCGCTGCTCTATGGCTTTCTCAATAATAGCAATTTGTTCGGCTTCGGGTAATTTTGCCAAGGCTTGCAAGCTATCTTCTAACACCACTACTTGTTGATTACGAGCAATATCGTTTAGTAAATAGGTGCGTTTCTCGATGGTTTCGTAATTGGGATAATGCGTAGGAATAATGGGCAAAGCTTCGTTGTACAAAGGTTGTGCCTGTACGTATTTTTCTTGGTCGTATCGAATATCTGCCAAAGCTACCAACGCATGTGCCTTGTCTATACCGCCTCTGGTACTAGACTCTATGGCCAACTGGTAATATTCTTCTGCCTTATCCATTTTTCCATTGCGATGATATAGCGCAGCAATGGTGTAGTAAATTTGATCTAAGTATTCTTGGTTGCTTTGCTTTTTAATTAGTTTATCCAATTCTGCTAAAATGGGCGATGTATCTTTACCTTGATAGCAACGGGCTTGACTTAGCAAGGCATTGAACTCCATTTGGTGCAAAGGATGACTCTCCAACACTTCTTGGTACCAAACATAAGCATCGTTGTAGTGCTTTAATTTTTCGTGCACCTGCGCTAAAATGTAACACAAGCGGGGTTTCTCCTGACCTTTGGCCTCTTTAATGGCTGTTTCTAAGAAAGGAATGGCCTCTACGTATTGTTCTTGTTTTAACAACAAATCGGCCATAACACGCACGTATAATTTATTAATTTGTGGAGTAAACGATTTCTCGTCCATGCGTTTTAGCAAATCTTCGGCCTCGTAAAACCAACCCATTTCGGCATAACTGCGTGCTCCCCACAATTGGGCTTGCGCCGCCACGTCTTTGTTATCGTCAAAGTGGCGTGTTACGTAAGCAAACGTAGCATTGGCCGCTACAAAATCCAACTGATAGAATTGTGCCTTACCCATCAACAACCATGCTTCTTGCACCATGGGATTGTATTCTTCTTTGGCCATAAAGGCTTTGTACGATGGGTCTTTGGCTTTAGAAGGATTTTTCTTTGGCTTTTTTACAATGGAATGTAATTTGATGGATTTTTGGCATTTTTCTACAACATATTGCATATCGGTCGATGCCGCACTAGCATTGTCGTGGTTGCTAATGGGATAAATAGGTAGCATTTCCGAGTAATTATCTACGTGATTAGCGTCGATGGCATCTTCGCCTTTTATAAAGGCCTGTTTGGCATTAAAATTGACGTTGTATCGGGCGGTAACGTAGTGGTATGAACGGGTTGCCCAATTATTCTTCTTGGTAGAACACTGTGCAAAAAGACCTACAAGGGCAATAGAAAGAAATAGATATGCAATAAATTTATTTTTCATGGGAAAAACGCATCACAAAGTTACACTTTTTTGAGAAAAAAGACTACCTTTGTAAAAACAATATTGAATTACTTAACTATTTAAAAGAATATTTTTATGTCTAAAGTAACCGTAGTAGGCGCAGGAAACGTAGGTGCAACCTGTGCTAATGTATTGGCAGTAAACGAAGTAGCAAATGAAGTGGTGTTAATTGACATCAAAGAAGGCTTGGCAGAAGGCAAAGCCATGGACATTATGCAAACTGCTCAGTTAATGGGTTTTGATACAGTAGTAACAGGCGTTACCAACGATTACTCAAAAACTGCAAACTCTGACGTAGTGGTAATTACCTCTGGTCTTCCTCGTAAACCTGGTATGACCCGCGAAGAACTAATTGGCGTAAACGCTGGCATCGTTAAATCGGTTGCTAAAAACATCCTTGAATACTCGCCTAACACCATTTTGGTAGTCGTTTCTAACCCTATGGACCCCATGGCTTACTTGGCACTTAAGAGCCTAGGTTTGCCTAAAAACCGTGTTATTGGTATGGGTGGTGCTTTGGACAGCAGCCGCTTTAAATATTTCTTGAGCCAAGCTTTGGGTTGCAACGCTAACGAAGTAGACGGCATGGTAATTGGCGGTCACGGCGACACCACCATGATTCCTTTAACTCGTTTTGCTTCTTACAAAGGTGTACCTGTAAGCAACTTCTTGAGTGCAGAAAAACTAGACGAAGTAGCTAAAGCTACCATGGTGGGTGGTGCTACCCTTACTGGTTTGCTAGGTACCTCTGCTTGGATGGCTCCAGGTGCTGCTGCATCGTTCTTGGTAGAATCTATCATCAAAGACCAAAAGAAAATGATTCCTTGTGCTGCTAGCCTAGAAGGCGAATACGGCATGGACGACATCATGATTGGTGTACCTGTAATTATTGGTAAAAACGGTATTGAAAAAGTGGTTGAGCTAGACCTTAACGACGACGAAAAAGCACTTCTTGCTGCTAGCGAAGCTGCTGTTCGCAAAACCAATGCCATCCTTTACGAAATGAACTTGATCTAATACACATCAAATAAACAAACAAAAAAGCGACCTCAACGGGTCGCTTTTTTGTACCTTAGGAGTTATTCGTATATTTCACTCTCTTCGTAAAAACAACGTGCTTTGTATTCCTGCTGTGTAAGCACCGTATCAAAGCCACCAACCTTCTCTCCTTCGTGTTTATCTATTCCTACGTAAGTTAGAGATGCATCTTCGTATCGTTTAAACTTAAAAATTGCATCATTCATTATAGCCCCATTAAATACGCCTATTGATACCAATAAATCGAAATCTTCTACGGCTAGGCCTGTTACTTTCTTAAACAAAGCAGGTTCTAATTGAGTTATAACATCTTTTAAACACTGTTCACGATAATCTGTTAAGTACATAAACACAGGAATACGAGTTGCAAATTTCTTCAACTTCTCTTGTATCTGTTTTCTTAAACTTTTGTACTCTTTTTCTTCTTCTGTAAGTTCTTTTTTCTTCTTTGGAGTCACCTCATCATCAGGAGTTTCTTTCTTTGTCTTTTTTACTTTCTCGGACTTATTGATAATGGTTTCAATATCTTTATTTAGGTTTCTAAATCCCTCAATTTTCATGAGGGCTGCCAATGCTCTTGGGTTGTCTAATAACCGCTGTAATACTGCATTTTCTACATTCACCAACAAAGCACTTTCCCATCTACGCGCCAATAAGGTTGCCGAAGTGCCACTGGTTGCAATATCCAAAATTCCAGCCGCATCTATTTGTCGCATGGTACTACCATCGTATGCCAAAACTGGTAAGAAATGAATAAACTCACCTACTTTCTTTTCTGGGTTGTGCTCTTCCACATTAAGCCTGCAACTATAATCTGCAATTTGGCGTAAAGCCCTATTTGGAGCAAAGTCAAACACATAACATTCCTCTTTCAGTATAGTTGTTTTGTTGGGGCTTTCTTTATCTGCGTTTTTTATTATCCATGGAGTTTGTACGCGGAAAGCTGCTTGAAAATAGGTTTCTGGGCTAGAAGAGTTTCTCAGCATAAAAATACCAGACCATGGTCTTACCGATACACCTGTAGTTAACTTTCCACACGACAAGGTAATTGTTTTTGTTCTTAATGGGTCGCCCATAGCTTTTTGCACAGGTTTTAATGCCTCCATACCAATGCCTGCTTGGGTATCTGCTGCCACAATTACCTCATAATCGTGATAGAATGTATTATTTCTTTTACGCAGTAAGTTTGCCATTGCGTAGCACGATGCAATAGAAGGCAAAAACCAAAAAGTATGGGTAAGGGTTGATAATAATGGCGCATGAGAAAACGGCATAGGCGGTCTCTGATTGCCTAATTTTAAATCAGAAATAATAGTCTCTGAATAACTACCTCTGATTAAATCTAGCCATTTTTGCACCTCATCTTCATAAACAAAACAAGCCTCGTCTTTTTCTCCTTTTGCAGAGAAAAATACATTCAAATCAAACTCATCAAATTCACCTTGAGCTGCTATGGCTTGTAGCTCATCGGGCAATTGATATGTCATCAATACCATACGAGGTAGCATTGCATACAGATTATCTCCTTTTGAATCATCCCATTCCGCTTTTGCTTTTTGTTCGTCAGAATAAGTCCAATTGTAAATCTGCTCTTCTATAAATTCTCCTGAATTAATGGCTCTAAAAGGGGTACCTGATAGGTATAAATAATGGTTGGTTGTAATGGGCATTGCATCCTCATCAAAATAATCAGAGCCTTCACCTTCTGCAAAATCCCTTTCTTTTTTCTCTTCGTTTTCAAAAAGGTCTTTTGCATTTTCACGCCAAGCACCATAGTGATACTCATCTAAAATAACACAATCCCAATTTACCAAATGCACCCATTCATTAGTACTTTTAATACCACCCAGTTTATTTCTACCTAGATAATCTTGAAAAGAACCAAAACAAACAATTGGTTTATTTCTCTCGGCGGTTTGATAAGTTAAACCTGAATTTCTTGATATAAATTGCCAATCCTTAAAATCAATATGACTCATTAAATCTTCTTCCCACGCACTCTCCACGGCTGGCTTAAATGTTAGTACCAATACACGCTTCCAACCCATCTTTTTAGCCAGTTGATAGGCTGCAAAAGTTTTACCAAAACGCATTTTACAATTCCATAAAAAGTGAGGAGTTTTTCCTTCGGTTTCCTTTTTATAGCGGTTGAAATACATACTAGTTTTTTCTACAGCATCAACCTGCTCGGGTCGCATTGAAAACGATTCACTTCTATTTGCCGTATTTTCTAATCTAAGTTTTACTGCAGTTATCGCCTCTTTTACTTGCCGTACAGAACACTCAAACCACTCACCCTCTGGATTCGGAATGCTATGTTTTCGTAAGTATTTATGTACATCATGGTCTGTAAAGGAAGTGCCATCGTTACGCATTGCACTTTCTTCCAGATGGATAATATATGGAAGCGGACCTGGTTTTAATATAGGATATTGTTCGGCCACCCGCTTTTTTGCATCTTTGGTAGTATAACCCACCTTTAACAAGCCCTTATAAATGGGATTGGTATCTTCGTAGGCGTAAATAACAGGATTTACTATCTGCCTGCGTGGAAAGAAATCTTTTTGTGCCATAACTATTCCATTTCTTTAATCATAGATTCTATAAAATTGATCTCTGTATCATCTAATCCATATTTACAATACAGTTGCTCATCAATTTCTTTTGTAGATAAATTCCAATTTATGTTAGAATTTGAACTAAAATCTTCTAATGGAATTAAATCAAAAGATTCCCTTGAAATATTTAATGAATGTCTATTATAAAATAAAAGCGCTCTAAAGAATTTAGTTTTAATATACGACAAACAATTCTCCGCCTCTTGATTCGTATCAAAACCACCTATCAACAGAAAGGTTTCTGTACAAATAGTCTTTGGTGGTCCAACGATAATTTCAGGAGGTACTGTTGAAGTCGTCATATATGCTTTCGAAAAGAACAATTTATATTGATTAATCGATTCTATACTCTTTTCTACTTTTTCTTCTTTTATATAACCTGAAATTCTTCTCGCGCCACCTTTCTTTCCTTTTACACCATATATTTTTACCATACCATTATTTGAAGTGTTATAAACTTCTATATCAGGATATGCATCTGGAGTATTGAAAAAGTCAGCATTAAAACCATATGGATTTCTTGCAGATACAATGGTTTGAAATTTAACAGACGCAATAGATGATTTCTGAATAATTGAGCTCTGACGAAAATCACGAATTACAGTTTCTGAAAAATCATTTTTTAAATATCTTAATGATTTATTTATTGTCCCATCAAGTGACTTAAAGTTATAATTTACCATACCATCATAATCCTTCTCCCACAAGAAATAACAAACACCACCATCAATATGTAATCCCGCAAAACACTCTTTAGCATCTTCAAAATCATATATTTCTTTTATTCTTGTATCATTCATCATCGTAGACCTAAACTCGCTTAAACCTTTACCACCTTTCATCCATCTTGATGGGATAATCATTGAAAGATATCTTGGATTTAGTTTTTTTGCTTGATTTATAAATAAATGATACAATGGTTTTGCACTATCACCTGTACCACCTCCGTCACTTAATTGATATGGAGGATTTCCTATAATAACGTCAAATTGCATGTTGAATATTTTTTCTGGGTTAGTAGTATGAATAAATTGATAGGCGTATGTTTCTAGGCCGTCTTCTCTATCATAAACATCTTGGCTTGCTCCACAATATTTACATTTTCCATTTTCCCAAGTATGTTTCATTGATTGGTATACAATGTTGCCTTGTTCATCATCAAACAAGCTACAAACCGAATACTTTGAATTCGCCTGTTTGCTACAATACACACTCCGTCTTGAAAGCATACCAGTCAAATCTGTGATTGCTATACCATACAACTGATTCTTAAAAACATGATTAGCCCTATCATCTAAATTGGGGTATACCTCTTGCAAACCTACCATTAACCTTTTTGCAATTTCTCTTAGGAATACTCCCGTTTTACAAAATGGGTCCAAAAATTTTGCATTAGGATTACTCCAAAGTTCTACAGGAAGCAAGTCAAGCATCTGATTTGCGAGTGCAGGAGGTGTAAAAACCTCATCACTACTTAAATTGGCTAAACAAGAAAGTACATCTGGATTGTAGTGTTGTAGTGATTTCATAATGTATGGATTTTAAGGTAGTGAACAGGAGAAAATTCTACCAAAGGCACATGCACACCTACATCGTCGGTAGTAGAAGAAAATAAATCACTAAAGTGACCTTCGCTTTTTGTTTCTTGTAGAAGTAAAATATTTGACAAACTAAAGTCACGCCTCTTAACCTTCATATTGCCAAGAGCAGACCATTCGGCAAACACAATTGGAATTTCACTATCGGGTTGTTTGTATGTAAGAGCATCGCCCCATACAATATTTTTGTCTATTACATAGCGTATGCTTTGACAAAATTCTGCGTCGATAGATTTTGAGAATCTCTTTTTGTAGGTGTCATAGAATTGATTGTAGAGACGATCACGACATTCTAATACATTGTCGTGCAAAATTTCAATTCCATAAATTGAACCAATAGCAATAAGGGAGTTATATTGCCATAATGTTTTGTTTTTGGCATATAGTCTATTTACTACAGCCAATTTCCTGTTTAAGATATTTGAGAGGAAGTTACCATTGCCACATGCGGGCTCCAAGAAGCGAGAATCGATGCGTTCCGTTTCATGCTTAACAAGGTCGAGCATGGCATTTATCTCACGCTCGGCAGTGTACACCTCACCATGGGCAGATACGCGTTCTCTCGACTTGATCTGCTCATTTGCAGACAAGCCTTGTTTGGAAGAATCCATACTGCGCTAGTATTGCGCGTCAGAACTATTTTAATCGGGAAATACGGGTATCCAAATACCTTTTGTGTAGATACAAAAAAAGAGCGCGACATCACTTATCGCACTCCGAGGTATTTGGCGTGACCCGTATTCGTAGATAAGTTCTGTCCACGCTCTATGCGCAGACGATTACTGAACTTATTCGTACGAATACATCTTCTAATCGCCAAATTTTCGGAGTATCTCGAATAAATAGCAAACGCTAGTTAATAAAATATGTTATCTAAAAGTCTTCTTTATATGTTCTTGTGTTTTATTGTTGTTATTTATGCAAAGATAATATTTTTTATTTCATCACTGACGAACGAATATCCAGAATATGCAAT
>JAFOFC010000048.1 GCA_017387515.1 Paludibacteraceae bacterium | reverse complement strand
GGAGCGTGCCTATGTTGTGTAACCCAAACCCACGAAGGTCACAAATGCGTGTGTACCGATGGGCCTGTATTTAATAGTAACGAATTACCATGGTAGATTTAAGTGTAAAAATAGGCGACTTGTCATTGCGTAATCCTGTAATGACCGCATCGGGAACTTTTGGTTACGGAACCGAGTTTGAAGATTTTGTAAACTTCTCGCGAATGGGTGGTATAATTGTAAAAGGAACTACTATTCGCCATCGTGAAGGAAACGCATATCCACGCCTTGCAGAAGTAAATGGAGGTATGTTAAACGCTGTGGGTCTGCAAAATAAGGGTGTTGACTACTTTATAGAGCACATCTATCCAACCGTAAAAAATTACGATACAAATGTAATTGTGAATGTATCGGGTGCCACCCTAGAAGATTACGTGGCATGCACCGAAAAAATCAACGATTTGGATAAAATTCCAGCCATAGAATTGAACATTTCTTGCCCCAATGTTAAGCAAGGTGGTATGGCATTTGGTACCTCGTGTGCAGCGGCTGCCGAAGTGGTGCGTGCCGTTCGTAAAGCGTACAACAAGACCCTTATTGTTAAATTATCGCCTAATGTTACTGATATTGCCGAAATTGCGCGTGCCGTAGAGGCCGAAGGAGCCGATTCGGTATCGCTTATCAATACCTTAATGGGCATGGCCATTAATGCAGAAACACGCAAACCTGTATTATCTACCATTACCGGTGGGTTATCGGGTCCTTGTGTAAAACCCATTGCTTTACGCATGGTATGGCAAGTGGCTAAAGCTGTAAACATACCAATTGTAGGATTGGGCGGTATAATGAATGCGAATGATGCAATTGAGTTCTTTTTAGCAGGGGCTTCGGCAATAGAAATTGGCACCGCTAACTTTATCGATCCATCGGTTACTATGAAAGTGGTAGATGGTATCGAAGACTATTTAAGAAGACACAAACTAGAATCACTAAACCAAATTATAGGACAATTAGAAGTATGAAAAAAATCTTTTTAGTAGCAGCCACTTTGTTGATGGCTGTATGTGCTATGGCACAAGAAGAAACTGCACCTTCAAAATGGAAAAAAGGGGTTGATTTATCGTTGCAAGCTACACAAAACTATGCTACCGATAACTGGCACAATGGTGGCGTTAGTAACCTATCTGTACTAGCTGGTGTACAAGGCTGGTGGAATTACGCAGGCGAAAAAGGTTTCTCTTGGGACAACAAAGTTGAACTTAAATACGGTGTTACCACTACCTTTACCGAAGACCTTGCTGGACGTTTGTTCCACTTAACCGACGACAAAACCTACTACGAAACCAAAATGGGCTATGCTTTGGGTAAAGGTTGGAACGTAGCATGGAGTGGCGATGTATCTACCACGTTGTTTGATAACTACAAAATTGATACCGACGAACTCGTAAGCGCTTTTGCTGCTCCTGTATATTTTAATACAGCCGTTGGTTTTGACTACAAATACAACAATCCCGATAAGAAGATCGATTTGTCGGTTATGATTGCACCATACGCCTTTAAATTGATCTATGTAAACGACGTTAGAGACGATTATGCTATTAGCAAACACGTAGGTATCTACGACGAAGCGTTGGGTATTACTCAACTAAAAACCTACGCTTTGGGTTCTAGTTTCAAAGTAAACTATCGTCAAGAATTTAACGAAAACATCACTTTATCTAGCGTATTGGCCTTCTATACCGACTACAAAGGCATCGAAGTAGATTGGGAAATTGTAGGCGACTTTAAACTTTACAAATTCTTAACCGCTCGCGTTTCGTTGAATCCACGTTACGATTCTACCGTTGGCGAAGGCTGGAACGAAAAAATCCAATTCAAAGAGTTTGTTAGTCTTGGGCTAGCATATCGCTTCGAGAAATAATTCGAGCTGTTTTAAAGGGTGATTTTGGCGTCATTGCTTGTACTCACAATCCTCATTTACGTTTAGTAAACTCCGGTTGTTCGTACTTCGCATTCCTAAAACTCCCTCCTTTAAAACAACTCTCTGGGTGCAGGGAATGAAATCCCTCTCTCAAATAAACCTAAATGCTTCGAGCTGTTTTAAACTCTCTGAGTGCAGGGAATAAAACTCCCTCTCTCAAATAAACAAAATAGAGATCACCTTCGGTTGGTCTCTTTTTTTTTGTATTTTTGTCCGTCAAAAAAGAAAAAACATGAATAAACGTACTATTAAAGATTGGTTCATCGCAACCAGACCATGGTCGTTCCCAGCATCGGCTATGCCTATTATTGTTTCCATTGCTTATTTATTCTCAAAAAATGCAGCTATTAACTGGTATATGGCTGTCTGGACCTTGATAGGGATGGTTTTGTTTCATATTACGGGCAATTTGTGGAGCGACTATTTTGATTTTAAAAAGAAAGTGGATGATACCGATACATTTGGAGCGACATCCATAACCAGTGGTTTATTCCAAGCTAATGAAATACGTAATTTTGCTATTGGTATGTTGGTGGTGTCTGTATTGTCTGGATTGGGTATTTTGTATTGCACAGGTCTTCCTATTCTTTGGATAGGCATGGCAGGTGCTGTGTGCATGTTGTTGTACCCATTTCTTAAATACAACGCTTTGGGCGATTTGGATATTCTTATGACCTTTGCGTTTTTGCCTACCATTGGCACTTCATACGCTATCACAGGTGCGATAGACTGGAGTGTGCTTTATATTGCGTTGCCAGTGGGGCTTATTACCGATGGTATTTTGCATGCCAACAATACTCGTGACATGGCTACCGACAAACGTGCGGGCATTGTTACTATGGCTATGAGCATGGGTAAAAAGAGTGCTGCGTGGCTTTATGCATTTGAAGTTACCTTCCCATATTTGTGGATTGTAGTGTGTGCGGTGATGGGGATTTTTAAATTTCATACCATTTTGGTACTAATAACCTTACCAATGGCTATTAAATGTGCTAAAACCATGTTAAAAGGTTACAATGACACAAACGCTATTGCTATGTTAGATATGCAAGCAGCACAGCTGCAAATGCTGTTTTCGTTTACGTTATCTTTTTCTCTTATTTCAGATAAATTGTTTAATTTATTATTCTCTTTGATGTAGAATATTGTTATACAAATTGTGAAAAAAAATATTTCTTCAATAAAACCTGTAATGGGCATTGGCATTGCCACCGTGCTATGGGGGATTATGTTTTCGCCATGGACTGCGCCCCATGTCAATTTTTGGATAACCATGACCATTTCGGGCATGATCCTCACCACGTATTCGCTATGGGCAGACAAAACCTGCCTTAAAGGCATTAAAATGAGTTGGGTGGACATCTTATTGGGCATAGGCATTGCCGTGGCACTATGGGGTGTATTTTGGATAGGCGATAAACTATCGTCGTTGATGTTTGATTTTGCTCGCCCACAAGTAAACCTAATTTATGGCATGAAAGACGGCGAAAACCCTTGGGTATTGTCGTTGCTTTTGTTGTTTATTATTGGCCCTGCCGAAGAGATTTTTTGGCGCGGATACTTGCAAAATAACCTTTCTAAACGTTTTAACCCTAATATGGGCTTTGTTTTGACTACATTAGCATATAGCCTGGTGCATATCTTTAAATTTAACTTTATGCTTATCATGGCAGCGGCTGTGGCGGGTTTTATTTGGGGGGTATTGTACCGTTTCTTTCCCAATCGTTTGGGTGCCATCGTACTTTCTCATGCTTTGTGGGATTGTGCCGTATTTATCTGGTTCCCGATATAATAAATGTCGCTTCGCTCCGGTGATGCGGTGATGCGGGACAAAAAATAATAGATTATGAACAAACAGCGTAAACAAATCATAGCAGGGAACGAGGTGTCAAACCTTTATACCTTTAATTTGGGTGGTTATAACCAAAAAGTATTGGTAGAGGGCAAGTCTAAATCGTTGCCTGTGGTAATCTGTTTGCACGGTGGTCCTGGCACGCCTATTCCTTTCTCGGTAGGTTGCAGGGGGTTGTTCCCAGAGTTTACAGACCAATTTATCATGGTATATTGGGATCAATTAGGTTGTGGAGCAAACAACCACAAAATAGACGATAGCTTTACCATCGATATGTTTGTGGCTATGACCAAGGATTTAATTGCAGAAATAAAACGATTGTTTCCAGAAAATGACCTTTATATTTTTGCTACATCGTGGGGTAGTGTGTTGAGTGTTAAGGTTTTGCATGAAATGTCAAACGTTATAAAAGGGGTAGTGGTGTATGGACAATTGGTAAAAAATCTATTCTACAACCAAGAGGTTTTTGATGCGTTAAGCCAAACAAAATTGTCTGCTAAAAAGCTAGAAGCTATTAAAAATGCCAACATCGATAACATTACTACCAAAGATTTGATGATGGTTTCTGGTGCCATACGAAAATACACCAACGGTTACGACCACAAAAAAGCCGATAAGCCACAGATGGGTAAGATTATAATGGGGTTGCTAACTAGTCCCGATTATCGTAAAAAAGATTTCATTGCGGTAATGGTTAATGGGTATCTGAAAAATGTTTCGCTTTGGAAAGAACTGTTGCATATGGATTTGACAGATGCATTATCTTCTATTACAGTGCCTTATGCCATTATTCAAGGCGATTCCGACATTGTTGCTTCTACCCAAACTGTTTTAGAAGCCACCAAAGGTAGCGATGCTATTACATGTCAGGTAATTCCAAACTCTGGCCATTATCCATCTAAACCCGCCATGGATGCCGTAGTAGCAGCCTTGCAAAATATGGTGAAGCGGTGAGGTAGATTTTGACTAATCAACTTCTCATAACTACAAATGAAATTTCCCGCGTAGCGGGTTGTACTTCAATAATAGGCAGGTCTTGCGTAAAGCAAGGCCTGTGCTGTATAAAACATATCATACAACCAACCCTCACCACACCAGCACCCCCGTAGTGGGTGGAACGGAATATCTTTTTTTCTCTCCCGCACCCTTAATAGGTGCGGGAGTTTTTTTGCATGAAAATTTTAACTTAATAATTTTGTAGAATGTAATAAATATGTTACATTTGCAACATGAGAAAACTAATAAGAAGTACTGAATTTGATGAGTTTGTGAGATAGAAAGGTTACAAGATGAAGAATAAGATAGATAAAAATACATTAGCAAGTTTGCCTACGGTTGAAGATATGTTCGTGGCAGAGCATGGCGAGAAGGGGACTTTATTGCGCGAAGAATTTGATGCAAAATCCAAAGCATGGTATTATGCAGAAGTGTTGAAAAATGCACGTAAAGCAGCGGGTATTACTCAAAAGCAGTTAGCAGAAAAGATTGGCAAAAAGCGTGAATACATTGCTATGTTAGAAAAAGGGGAGACCGATATGCAACTTTCAACGTTTATCATGCTTTCTGAAGCTGTTGGTTTAAAATTTGCCTTGACTTATTAATTAATGAGAATTCTCTTTCCCGCACCCTTAACCGGTGCGGGATTTTGCTTGTAATACATTATCTTTGCGTAAAGAAGTTGTTGTTTCATTAAATAAGATAAACATGGTGGATATTAATGCTTGGTTGGAGGAGTTTCTTCAGAAATTGAATGAAGTTTTTAAGTGTCGTGTTTGGTTTGTGGGGTTGCAGGGCAGTTACGGTCGTGGAGAAGCTACTGAAACAAGCGACATAGATGTGGTAGTTATTCTAAATGAGTTTACTGTAGCCGATATTCAAGCTTATAATCAGCTGTTGGATACATTGCCACACCGAGAACTGATTTGTGGTTTTGTATCTGGCAAGGATGAAATTCTAGATTGGGAACCTGCAGATCTTTTTCAATTTTATCATGATACCACGCCAATAAAGGGAAGTCTGGATGAATTACTTCCTAAAATTGATGGTGTTGCGATTGATAGGGCGATTAAGATAGGGGCTTGTAACATTTATCATGGGTGTGTTCACAATATGTTGCACACAAAGAATGAAGATATTTTAAAAGGATTGTATAAAGCTGCGTCTTTTGTGGTACAAGCCATTGTTTTTAAACAAACAGGAAACTATATTAAACATCAAAATCAATTGCTGCAGGAATCTTTGCCAGAAGAAAGAATTGTTTTGGAAACCTTTTTGAGATACAAAAACGGCGAAACTGTTGATTTTGCCACTGCATCAGCCATATTGTTTGAATGGTCAAAGACATGGATTTCTAAATAGAAAGTACTTCTCCCTCTCTTAGCTGTTTATCTCTGCTCTGAGAGGATTTTTTTGCATTAAAAGTTTTAATATATTGAAACTTTTTGATATATTTGCAGTATGAAACGAAGAATAATTACTTTTGGTAAACACTTTAATGAATTTATCACACATCTTACTTCAAAAGAAAGAGAAAAAATAGATTATGGATTGGTTTTATTAAAAACTCAAGATAGATTACCTCAGAAATTCGTAAAGCATATAACAGAAGGACTTTATGAGTTGCGGACTGAATATAATGGAAATATTTATCGGGTGTTTTTTATTTTTGATGAAGACAAAATAGTAGT
>JAFOFC010000047.1 GCA_017387515.1 Paludibacteraceae bacterium | reverse complement strand
TGGTGTTCATCCCTCAGCCCCCCTGTTTTTTTGAGATGTATATTATTATACAGATAAACTTGGTTTTTGTAAATACTTTTGCACAGATTTTTTCAAAAATCGGCGGATTAGAACACGCCCTAGCTAGAGGTGCAAAAATTTATGCAGAAGTAGCTGGAACAGGCGCTTCGGCAGACGCACACCACATAACCGCCTCGCACCCAGAAGGCCTTGGCGCCATTTTGGCTATGCAACACGCATTAGAAGATGCTGGCATGCAAATAGAAGACATTGATTACATCAACGTACACGGCACATCTACGCCTGTTGGTGATGTTTCTGAGGCAAAAGCCATTGTTAAACTATTTGGCGACCATGCATACAAGCTAAACATCAGTTCTACCAAATCTATGATAGGTCACTTGATGGGAGCGGCAGGTGCCATAGAAGGCATTGCTACCATCCTAGCTGTATGTAATGACATTGTTCCTCCTACTATCAACTTTACTGGCGAGGAAGACGAAGCTATCGATTATCGTCTAAACTTCACCTTTAACAAACCTCAACAACGTACCATTAGAGCTGCCATCTCTAATACCTTTGGTTTTGGTGGACAAAACGCTAGTATAATTGTTAAGAAATTTGTTCGATAATCATAAATTGCATTATTTTGATTAACCAAATGCTTACTAGAATACGGTTCGCTCTAAAAAAAGAGGAACCGTATTCTCATTTAAAGAAAATATTGGGCTTTGCCCCTCACAACATAGAAATCTACCAACTGGCTTTGCGCCATCGTTCTAGTAACTCCGATCGTCCCAAAGACAAATTATACAACAACGAACGACTTGAATTTTTAGGTGATTCTATTTTAAGTGCCGTTGTTTCTGATATCATATACCACGCTTTTCCCAATCAACGCGAAGGCGAATTAACTACCCTTCGCTCTAAAATGGTACAACGCGAAACACTAGACAAACTAGCTATTACTATTGGTTTGCAACCACTTATTATGAGCAATAGCAAGTTAAATTTGCCCGAGGCCAATGGGCACATTAATGGGAATGCCTTTGAAGCACTTATTGGTGCCATCTATTTGGACCGAGGATACACCAAATGCCAAGAATTCTTGCAACGATTAATTACTAGCAAGCAACTGGATATGGAGCGCCTAAGCCAAGCAGACGTTAACTTTAAATCTAAGTTTATAGAGTGGACGCAACGCAGAAGGGTTACCTACCAAATTAGCCATACGCAGGTAGACCACCCACATATTATTGGTGCCAAAAACTTTTGCGCTACCCTAACAGTCGAAGGCATAGTAGTGGGTCAGGGAATTGGAAGGAGCAAAAAAGAAGCCGACCAAAAAGCATGCAAAACAGCCTTAAGCAACATCAAAAGAAAATCGTTTAAGGTGCAGCTTAACCAAATCAAACCAGATGTATCAACGTTATGATGCATCTATAATTTATATTTTATGCAAAAACTTTTTAATTTATCAACCTTACTTAGCGATCAGGCCAAGAAGTATGGAAAAAGAGCGGCGTTGTTTTACCGTGATGCGCTAAGTAAAAAGTGGTTACCCGTTTCTTGGAACGAATTGTACGAAAAAGTAGAGACGCTAGCGGGATCACTTATCGAAATGAAAGTAAAATCGGAAGAAAAAGTGGGTATATTCTCGCCCAACATTCCAGAAGCCATTATGGCCGATTTTGCTAACTACGCCGTACATGCCATTTCGGTGCCATTGTACGCAACATCTACTGCGTCACAAATTGAGTACATTGTTGACGACTCAGAAATTGGCATTATTTATGCCGGCGAACAATATCAATACGATGTTGCTTGCGAAGTTTTAAAAACATCCAAAACCCTGCACACGGTGGTTGCGATGTCGCCGTCGGTCGATTTAAAAGGGATTAAAGGGGGTATTAGCCTAAAAGACTTTTTGGCAAAAGGCCAAATGCATCCTAACAAGGAGGCCATTGCCGAACGCAGAAAATTAAGCAGCCAAGACGACTTGGTAAACATTCTGTACACATCGGGCACCACGGGTCAACCCAAAGGCGTTATGTTGCACATGTACAACTATGCCGAAATTATGCGTACCCACAATGAAATATTGAGTTTGCTAAACGACAAAGACACCTCGATGTGTTTCTTGCCACTAACCCACGTATTTGAACGCGCTTGGACCTATTTCTGCTTACAAAAAGGCATTGCGGTTTATGTAAACAAAGACACGGCTGCCATTGCTAGCATTATGCCAGAAGTACGTCCTACGGTTATGTGCGCTGTTCCTCGCTACTGGGAAAAGGTATACGCTGCCGTTCAGGCCAAAATTGAATCTAGCCCATCGCTTATTCAAAAACTATTCCGCTACTCTATTAAGCTGGGTTACAGACGCAATTTAGACTACAAACGTTTTGGCAAACGCGCTCCGCTAAAAATAGCGTTACCTTACAAGTTTATTGCCAGACCTTTGTTTAACAAGGTAAAAAAAGTAGCTGGTATTGACAACGGCCGTTTGTTCCCCGTAGCGGGAGCTCGTTTATCGGACGAAATCAATGAATTCTTGCACGCATTAGACATTAAAGTTTGTTACGGATACGGACTTACCGAATCGTGTGCCACTGTATGTTGCTACGATGCCAATATGAAAAACTACATCATTGGTTCGGTGGGTAAAATCATTCCCGATTTGCAAGTAAAAATATCGAACGAAGGCGAAATTTTGCTAAAAGGAAAAACCATTACGTCGGGCTACTACAAACGCCCTGATGCCAACAAGGAAGCCTTTACCGAAGACGGATTCTTTAGAACTGGCGATGCGGGTTACCTTGATATGGACAACAACTTGTACATTACCGACCGCATTAAAGACCTATTTAAAACCGCTGGTGGCAAGTATATTGCCCCCCAACTATTGGAAAGCATCATCAGCGACGATGCACTAGTAGAACAAGCCGTAGCCATTGGCAACGAACGTAAATACGTTTCCATGCTAATTGTACCCGATTACACGGCCCTAGAGCCATGGGCAAATGGCAAAGGCATTACCTATGAATCGCGCGCCGAGTTAATCAAAAACCCAGAAGTAATTGCTTTGTTTGAAGGCATGATTAACACCCGCAACCAAGGATTGGCACGCTACGAGCAAATTAAACGTTTTACTTTGCTAGAAAAACCATTTACCATGGAGCAAGGTCACCTTACCAACACCTTAAAAATTAAACGTAAGGTAGTAAACGAATTGTTCGCCAAAGAAATCAATGCCATGTATCCGAATGATTAAGGAGGCGGAGATGCCGTGAGATAATACGAAATAGGCTGACTAATAGTCAGCCTATTTTTCTTGGTATAATTGCAACCTGCGATGCGGGTAAGCCTTTCCTACCTATTTTCATTCCGGACGCACGACCGTGCGTCCCTACAATTTGCTCCACGCGACTTGCGACTTTCGACTTTCGACAAAAAAAATCCCCGCCACTCTATCGAGCAGCAGGGAAATTCCTTAAATCTAACTGACCCTTTCGATTCACCGATTAGTCGATTTATCGATTGGTCAGAGCATCGCGAGCGATGCGTCATATGCACTATTTTAGGCGAGCTTTGATAGCCTCGGTTTCTTTTTCGTAACCAGGTTTTTCTAGCAACGCAAACATGTTCTTTTTGTACGCTTCTACACCAGGTTGGTTAAATGGATTTACTTCTAGCAAGTAGCCGCTGATGCCGCAAGCTTTTTCAAAGAAGTAAATAAGTTGACCAATGTAGTAAGCGTTTAGTTCGGGCACTTCTACTTTCATGTTAGGAACACCACCGTCTACGTGTGCAAGCATGGTACCTAGTTCGGCCATTTTGTTTACTTCGTCTACGCGTTTGCCAGCCAAGAAGTTTAGGCCGTCAAGGTTTGCTTCGTCCGATGGAATAACCAAGGTTTTGTTTGGTGTAGCAATAGAAATAACGGTTTCGAAGATGGTGCGTTCACCTTCTTGAATCCATTGACCCATAGAGTGAAGGTCGGTAGTAAAGTCTACTGCAGCGTTAAAGATACCTTTACCATCTTTGCCTTCGCTTTCGCCGTAAAGTTGTTTCCACCATTCTGCAAAGAAGTGCAATTTAGGTTGGTAGTTTACTAAGATTTCAATTTTTTTTCCGTTTTGATACAAGGCATTGCGGGTAGCAGCGTAAACAGCAGCAGGGTTTTCCATGAATGGAGTATCCACGCCGCAAACTTGTTCCATGCGTTGAGCACCCGCTACCAATTGACGAACGTCCAAACCTGCCACTGCAATAGGCAACAAACCTACAGGAGTAAGCACCGAGAAACGACCACCTACGTTATCTGGAATTACGTAAGTTTTGTAACCTTCTTGGGTAGCCAAGGTACGCAAAGCACCTTTTGCTTTATCGGTAACCGCTACAATAAGTTTTTGAGCAGCTTCTTTACCTGCTTGTTCTTCCAATTGAGTTTTTAGCAAGCGGAATGCCAAAGCAGTTTCGGTAGTAGTACCCGATTTAGAAATGTTGATGATACCGAATTTTTTGCCTTTTAAAAATTCGCAAAGTTCTGCCAAATAGTCTTCGCCAATGTTGTTACCAGCGTAAACCATTACGGGTTTGTTGGGTTGCAACCATTCAAAGCTGTTAGATAGCGAGTCGATAACGGCTTTAGCACCTAGGTAGCTACCGCCAATACCAGCTACAACCACTACTTCGCAATTTTCGCGCAAATAGTTTGCGGTTTCTTGAATATCGTCCAAAAATTCGGGAGTAATAGACGATGGCAAGTGCAACCAGCCTAAAAAGTCGTTACCAAGGCCTGTACCTGCTTCTAGGGTTTCTGCGCTGCTTTTTACTTGTGCTTCAAACGCTTTAACAGCATCTTCCGATACAAATCCTAAGCAGTTTTCGATAGATAATTTAATGTCTTGCATGTGTTTATAATTTATTTGGTTATCTAATTTTTTCGGTTAAAAATTTAATCTCAATGTTGGGCGATATGCGTTCGTACAAAATATTGTAGCAAGCCTCTAAAATAGGCATATCCACCTTAAAATGTTCGTTGATTTCTTTGATACACTTGGTTCCATAGTAACCTTCGGCAATCATTTCCATTTCTAGTTGCGACGATTTTACCGAATAGCCTTTACCAATCATGGTACCAAACATGCGGTTGCGGCTAAATTTAGAATAGGCCGTTACCAACAAGTCGCCCAAGTAGGCCGCATCTTGAATATTACGAGTATCATCGCTGGCTGCTGCTTCTACAAAGCGCGCCATTTCGCGAATGCTGTTCGACACCAAAATAGCTTGGAAGTTATCGCCGTATTTTAGCCCGTGGCAAATACCCGATGCTATGGCGTACACATTTTTTAGTACCGATCCATACTCAATACCACGCACATCGGTAGAAATAGATGTTTTAAGCATGGGATTGGCAATGCGGTTGGCAAAATATTCAGCAAATTCTAGGTTCTTAGAACCCACTGTTAGGTACGACAAGCGTTCCAACGCCACCTCTTCGGCATGGCAAGGACCCGCTATAACGGCAATATCTTGTGGGTCAACATCGTAATACTTGGTAAAATAATCGGTTACAATCATGTTTTCGTCGGGAACGATACCCTTAATAGCCGATATTACCTTTTTACCCTTTAATGGCACATTGATTTTTGCCAAGTGACCTTTTAAAAAAGGCGATGGCATAGCAAATACCAAAATATCAGAGTTTTTTATTGCCAAGTTGATGTTAGAGAAGAACTTAATCTTTTTTACATCAAATTGCACGCTGGTTAGGTACGATGGATTGCTACCTGTTTCTTTGAATTGTTCGATTTGTTCGGGACGGCGCATGTACCAATGAATACGCTTGCCGCCTTGCATGGCTATTTTGGCAATAGCGGTTGCCCAACTACCACCACCCATGATACAAATACTAGGTCCTGATGCTAACATGGCATTACTCCTGAGTTGATTCTTGACTTTTTTGTTGTTTTTCGGGTTTCATTTGTGGGAAGAACAATACTTCTTGGATGGTGGTTTGGCCAGTCATAAGCATTACCAAACGGTCCATACCAATGCCCATACCCGATGTAGGAGGCATACCGTATTCCAACGCACGTACAAAGTCCATATCAATAAACATGGCTTCGTCGTCGCCTTTTTCGCTTAAGCGCAATTGCTCTTGAAAGCGTTCCAATTGGTCGATAGGATCGTTAAGCTCCGAATAAGCATTGGCCAATTCTTTGCCGTTTACCATCAACTCAAAACGTTCGGTAAGCTCTGGATTTTCGCGGTGGCGTTTACAAAGTGGCGACATCTCGATAGGATAATCGGTAATAAAGGTAGGTTGAATGTAGTTACCTTCGCATTTTTCGCCAAAGATTTCGTCAATCAACTTGCCTTTGCCCATGGTTTCGTCTACTTCAATGTGCAATTGCTTGCAAACATCTCTTAACTGAGCTTCGTCCATACCGGTAATATCGATGCCCGTAAAATCTTTAATGGCCTCGGTCATGGTTTTGCGCGCAAAAGGAGCTTTAAAGCTAATGATGTTATCGCCCATTTTTACCTCGGTGGTGCCATTTACATCCATACAGATTTTTTCTAGCATCTTTTCGGTAAATTCCATCATCCATTTGTAGTCTTTGTACGAAACATAAATTTCCATACAAGTAAACTCGGGGTTGTGGGTTTTGTCCATGCCCTCGTTGCGGAAGTTTTTAGAAAACTCGTACACCCCTTCAAAACCACCTACAATAAGGCGTTTTAGGTAAAGTTCGTTGGCTATACGTAGGTACAAAGGAATATCCAATGCATTGTGGTGGGTAATAAATGGACGGGCAGATGCTCCACCTGGAATAGATTGCAAAACAGGGGTTTCTACTTCCATGTATCCGTTAGCGTTAAAGTATTCGCGCATAGAGGTATATACTTTATTACGCTTAATAAAAATATCTTTTACACCTTCGTTTACCACCAAGTCTACATAACGTTGACGGAAACGCAATTCGGGATCTTCGAACGCATCGTAAATAACACCGTCTTTTTCTTTTACAATAGGAAGCGGACGAAGCGATTTAGACAACACGGTAAGTTCGGATACGTGAATAGAAATTTCGCCCATTTGGGTGCGGAATACATAACCTTTAACGCCAATAAAGTCGCCAATATCTAGCAACTTTTTAAACACCACATTGTACATATCCTTGTTTTCGTCGGGACAAATTTCGTCGCGCGAAATGTACAATTGAATGCGACCGGTAGAGTCTTTTAGTTCGGCAAACGATGCTTTACCCATAATGCGGCGACTCATTAAACGGCCTGCCATTACTACCTCGCGACGAGGTGCATCGTCTTGGAAAGTTTCTTTTACCTCTGCAGCAAAGGCATTGGTAGGATATTCTGCTGCGGGGTATGGATTGATACCCATTTCGCGTAGTGTTTCTAAACTACGACGACGAAATAATTCTTGATCGTTAAGTTCTTGGCTCATAGTTATAGGGTATTACTCGGAGCATCCGAGAAAGTCATTAAATACTGTTTAATAAATTCGTCAATGTTACCGTCCATCACCCCTTGTACATCCGATGTTTGGTAGTTGGTACGATGGTCTTTTACGCGACGGTCGTCAAATACATAGCTGCGTATTTGCGATCCCCATTCAATTTTCTTTTTGCCTGCCTCAATTTTGGCTTTTTCGGCCAAACGATGTTGCAATTCGCGATCGTACAATTGCGAGCGCAAAAGACGCATGGCGTTTTCTTTATTTTTGGGTTGGTCGCGGGTTTCGGTATTTTCAATAAGAATTTCTTCTTCTTGGCCTGTATAAGGGTCTTTGTATTGGTAGCGCAAACGTACACCCGATTCTACTTTGTTTACGTTCTGACCACCAGCACCGCCCGAACGGAAGGTTTCCCAAGTTAAACAAGCAGGGTCTACGTGTACTTCGATGGTATCGTCTACCAAAGGCACCACAAACACCGACGAGAACGAGGTCATACGCTTACCTTGTGCGTTGTAAGGCGACACGCGCACCAAACGGTGCACACCGTTTTCGCTTTTAAGGTAACCATACGCCATATCACCCTCGATGCGCAACGACGCGGTTTTAATACCGGCTTCATCTCCCTCTTGGTAGTTTTCGATGGTCCATTTGTACCCTACACGTTCGCAGTAACGTTGGTACATACGTAGTAGCATCGACGCCCAGTCTTGGCTTTCGGTACCGCCAGCACCCGACACAATTTTAAGCACCGCCCCAAGGTTATCCTCTTCGGACGATAGCATATTGCGCATTTCTATGGCTTCTAATAGCTCGGTTACATGCGCGTAGGCAGCATCTACCTCTTCTTCGGTAACGATGCTTTCTTTATAAAAATCAAAGGCTAATGTAAGTTCTTCGGTAGCTTGACGAATGGCCTCGTAGCCCTCTACCCATTTTTTAAGATCTTTGATCTTTTTCATTTGGGCTTCGGCGGCCTTATTATCGTCCCAGAACCCAGGGTCTTGGGTTCTAATTTCTTC
>JAFOFC010000046.1 GCA_017387515.1 Paludibacteraceae bacterium | reverse complement strand
TTTATTCTCAATGCGGTGGCGTTGTTTTTGTTTCCGCCCATAGGTAAAGCCTTGGGCATGGACCAACAAACCTTTGGAACATGGGCAGCCATTGCTATTCACGATACCAGTAGTGTAGTAGGAGCGGGGCAGGCTTATGGTAATGAGGCATTAGAAGTAGCTACCACCATCAAATTAACGCGTGCCCTTTGGATAGTGCCTGTGGCTTTGCTAACCTCGTTTTTATTTCCCGATAAATTGTGCAATGGTAAGCGTAAAATTACCGTTCCCTTGTTTATTTTGTTCTTTATAGGCGCATTGCTCCTAAATACCTATGCATTGTCTCAGTACGAATGGGGTGTGCAGATAGGTAGTTACATTAGCGGATTGTCTAAGAAATGCCTTACCCTAACGTTGTTTTTTATTGGTGCAGGCTTGTCTAAAAATGTGCTAAAATCAGTAGGTTTTAAACCCCTTGTTTTTGGTATTTTACTATGGCTAATTATCAGCGTAGTTTCGTTGTTAGTCATTCTTTGATTTAAACTAAACAAAAAAATAAATTTATACGATGAAAAAAATCTTTCTTCTTTTAACCGCTATTTTGTTATTAGTTGCTCCTATGCAAGCTAAAGACGATGAACCCGTAGAACTTACCACCACCTTTTTGGTCATGATGCCCAAAGAAAAAGCATCGACCGTAAATAGAACCTTAAAAAAACAAGCAGGGGTAAGCAAAGTGGAAGTGAATACCACCGAGCAAAAAGTAATCGTTACTTTTACGTCCGATAAAAATACGGTGTCAAATTTGGTGAATGTGTTTAGACAAATGGGCATTACAGCCGCAGCGTTAGAAACAGGATGCTTTGGTAGCAAAGAAGGGTGTATCAATGCTATTAAACCCGAAAACACCATGAGATAGAAAATGAATAAAAAGCGCACTTCTTGAACTGCATCTTTTTATTCATATTCTATGATTTCTTTTATTCATCTTCTTGTTTTTGCAACTTGGTTGCAAGTAGGATGCAGTACCTTTGCGTCAACAAATCACCGCATCACCAAAAATTATGAAAAACCTATTCCTTACCGTAAGTTTTCTTTTTGCTTGTACGATGGCTTGGGCGCATGCTCCTGGACAGCCTTGCAACGGACATCATGACCATGAACATGGTCACGAGTCTAAAGTTGAAAGTCCAAAGTCTGAGGTTAGTCACGATGGGCACGACCACGAACACGAAGGTCATAACCATGCCGAAGAATTGTTGCAACAATACTACGACTCTATTTATAGCGAAATGGAGGGCGATTTAAGCGAAGTAAGCGTAACAGGTCGTTCTACCCTCAATTCAAAATTAACGCCCACTAGGGTAACTACCATAGGCACTGCCGAATTGTGCCGTGCTGCTTGCTGCAACCTATCAGAAAGTTTTGAGACCAATGCCTCGGTCGATGTGTCGTATGCCGATGCTGCTACGGGTGCAAAGCAAATTAAATTGTTGGGCTTATCGGGCATTTATGTACAAATGCTAACCGAAAACATGAGCAATTTTGGTGGATTGGCTACCCTTTATGGGTTAGGGTATGTGCCAGGTGCTTGGCTATCGTCTATCTCTATTTCTAAAGGAACATCGTCTGTAATAAACGGAGCACAAGGCATTAGTGGTCAAATAAATATCGAGTATAAAAAGCCCCAAAATTCAGAGCCTTTCTCTATTAACTTTATGGCCAACTCTGGTGCGCGTATGGAGCTAAATGCCGACGGTGCTTTCCAAATTAACGACCATTTATCTACCATGGTGTTGGGCCATGTGTCTAACGAACAATTGGTGCAAGAGGATGGCAATGGCGATGGATTTTTGGATACGCCACTTACGCAATTGTACCATTTAATAAACCGTTGGAACTATGCTGGGCACGAGTATTCGGCGCAATGGGGCGTAAATGCCTTGTACGAAGATCGTCAGTCGGGTCAACTATTATCTATTCCTAACCGCTATGGCATTGATATGCAAACCATTCGTGCCGAGGCGTTTACCAAACATGCTATTGAACTATCGCACGATTACGAAACCAGTCTTGCCTTTGTAGGGCAGGGGGTATATCATCAATTCGATACCCAATTTGGGAACCGCATTTACAACGGCAAAGAAGGCGATTTTTTGTTTAAAGCATTGGTGCAAAGTAATTTAACCCAATGTGGTATGCATGCTATAAAAGGGGGTTTAAGCTTTAGCGGCAATTGGCTAACCGAACAAGTAGAGGCCTTGCCCACGCTGCAAACCAACAACTATGTGCCGGGTATTTTTGCCGAATATACCTTTAATCATCACGAAAAATGGGTGGTGCTGGCAGGTGTTCGTGCCGATTACAGCAACTTGTACGGCTTTTATGTAACCCCACGTGTGCACATTAAATACATGCCTATCGAACAATTTGTGGTGCGTGTATCGGCCGGAAAAGGCTATAGAACCCCTCATGTGTATGCCGAAAATAACCACTATTTTGCCTCGGCACGTCAGTTTGAGGTAGCAGCAGATTTGCGTCAAGAAGATGCTTGGAATACAGGTATAAGCATTAGCGGCGATATTCCATTGGGCAGCAAACCCCTAACCATTAATGCCGATTATTACTACACCCATTTTCTAAATCAAGTAGTGGTAGATATCGATGCTGATGCACACAAAGTGTTGTTCTATAACTCGAACGGTGCGCCTGCTTATTCGCACAACGTGCAAGTAGAAGCCACGGTAGAACCCGTAACGGGCTTAACCTTTACGGCAGCCTATAAATACAGCGATGCTCGCAGCGTAACCGCAGGAGAGTTGCGCCAAAAAGCCCTTACATCGCCTCATAAAGGGTTGGTAACGGCATCGTACAAAACCCCAAAAAGCGGTTGGCAATTTGATGCTACTTGGCAAATAAACGGAGGTGGACGTATGCCGCTGGCCGATGCCGAGAACCCACAATGGGAGGCTACTTACCAACTTTATCACCAACTAATGGCGCAAATAACCAAAAATTGGGATAGATGGTCGTTGTATGTGGGCGCCGAAAACATGACCAATTACCGTCAGCCTAACCCCATTATCAGTGCCGATAACCCTTGGAGCAGCGACTTTGATGCTACCGTTATTTATGGTCCACTAGGTGGATGGAAAGTGTATGCAGGGTTCCGCTTTAGTTTGGCAAAAGCTGAATAACAAAAAAATCCGTGGCAAACGCATTAATTAAAACTTGCCTTTTACATACGTACCTACAAATTTGGCATCGTATTGGTTAGGGTAGTTTTCTTTCATAAAGTTCATAATTTTGCCCATGTCTTTTAGGCTGGTGGCGCCAAGGTTGGCAATGGCTTTGTCTAGCACGGCAGCCGTTTCTTCTTCGCTCAGCATTTTTGGTAAAAAGCAGTTAATGTATTCCAATTGTGCCAATTCTTCTTTTACCAAATCTTCGCGGCCAGCTGCTTGGTACATATCGGCCGATTCTTTGTGTTGTTTAGCTAATTTTTGAATAAGGGTCAAAATATCCGCTTCGGTGCAAGTGCCACTAAAACCAGGAGCGGTTTTAAATTTCATAATGGCTGTTTTAATTTCTCTGATAGCAGCAATTTTTTCTGCATTCTTTTCTTTCATAGCAGCCATTAGTTCTGCTTGTATTTTACTTTCCATAATGTGATGTATTTAGTTGTTGTAATTTGCCTCCAAATATAGTAAAACCTTGGTGTAATAGCTTGTATTTATTCAATTTTCTATCAACATATCGTAAAATAAAGAAAAGTAATATCTTTGCGTTATGATAGCTACGGTTAGTTACATAGAGCAAAAATTTGACGAGTTTAACCACTTGATATTTGACGGCGAATTGCCTAGAATTCCAATTGTACAAAGCAAAGCAACAAGGGTGGTGGGGGCGTTTACTTGTAAGGTACGTAAAAACTTTTGGGGTAAGAAAGAATATGCAGACCTTAAACTGCGCATTAGCACCCAGTTTGACCTGCCAGAAAACGAACTAGAAGATGTGATTATTCACGAGATGATTCATTATTATATTGTGTATCACAAGCTAAACGATAGCAGTTCGCACGGACCTTTGTTTAAGCAACTAATGAACGATATTAATGCCAAATTTGGCAGACACATTACCGTTTCGCATAAGAGTACCCCAGAGCAAAGAGAACAATTGGCCGCGGTAAAGAAACGTTGGCACGTTATAGCTGTTGTTACGTTTAAAGACGGTAAAACGGGTATTAAAGTATTGCCTCGCATATTACCTCGCATCCTATATTACTATAATACGGTTAAAAGCAATAGTGGGGTAGCAAATGTTGCTCTTTATATGAGCAACAACATCTTTTTTAATCGATATCCCAATTCGTCGGCTTTAAAGGTGCATTACCTTGACAAAACCATTATCGAAGCCCAAATACAAGATGCAGAAAAATTACACTGCAATGGCGTTGCGGTAATAAAAGAAAAGTAATTGATTCGGTCCCAGAGCTTGTTGCTCGTCACTTGTCACTTGTCGCTTGTTACTTGTTGCTTTGCAACGTTAAATCGCATAATCGTTAAATCGCCTCACCGCATCACCAAATCACCATCCACACAATTGTATCTTTTTACGCATCAGAATCTATTATTCTAAGTAATTCAGCAGGTGTAACTACAATAGAAGATGAAGGAAAATGTTTTGTATTACCAGTAGTTAGGAATGTATCCTCTTTTGATAAAGCAACTTCGTAAAAAACTAAGTCATCTGGGTCTGTAAATCTTTCATTACTAGGAAACCTTTCAGTCATAATTGCAATATTTCTTATAGAATCTATAAAATTATTTACTAATGATTCTGGAAATTTAAATTTTGGACGTTTTAAGACTTCCTTATATTCTTCAAGTATTTCTTCGTTGCATAGCAACGTAAGTCTTCTACAAAATACTAGTTCTAAAATTCTTACAGTAGGAGATTGAGAATTAGATGTGTATAAAGCAGAAACTAAAACATTTGTATCAAGTACAACGTTCATTATTTTTTCCTTTCTGTTCGGTATTGTTTTATTTCATCATTAATTTCATTTAATGAATAATCTATAGACTGATTTTCTGCAGCAATATTGCGCATTTCATAAAACTCATTAAGTCCCTTTGTCGTATAATCAACTTTATCATTAGAACGTATTTCAAATGGGATGCAACGTCTTTGTACTACTGCTTTTGCAAATATATTAATTGCAACATTAGCACTCATACCAAATTCTGAACATAACGAACTAAATTCTTTTTTTAACTCATTATCCATTCTGACGGTCATTGAAACTTGTGACATAATCTTATTAATTAAAATCCTCTCTACAAAAATACGTAATGCCAATATATTTTCAAAATATTTGCATTAAATTTATTTCAGTATGACGTAAATTTATCTTAAAAAGCTAAGAAAAAAGGGCATCGTTTTTTTAGACTCTTCTAATAGAAATTTCCCTTTATCGTACGATTTCTCAACATCTTTCAGTATATTTGCAGTGCCAATAGAGAAACCTTTACTATAGGTAAAGTTAGTGTGTTGGTTGCCAAATATAGAGTTGTTTGATAATTATCAAGCAACTCTATTTCTATTACTTCAAAAGTAGGGACGCACGGCTCGTGCGTCCGCAAAAAACCTTCCCCTTGTACCACGTTTTGATACAACTGCCCGCTATATTTGTGGTGATAGATATACAAAATAGTAAATAACAGCCCAAAATACCCACCCGCAAACCTTTGAAATAAAGTAAAAAATGAGTAAGTTTGTATGATATTACTAATAAAAAATATCTAAAAAAAATAAATCAAATACCTGAAATTATTATTTCAGAGAGTTTTAATATGTAAGTATTATGAAAAATTTAACTACGTCAGAAATTGCACGACAAAATGTGCTTAATAATAAATATGCTATAGAAGAAGTTCAAAAAGCAATTGGTTTAAGAGGAGTTGTTTTTGAAGGTGAAATTAAATTCACTAAGCAACAACTATCATCGTTTTTTGAAGTTAGTGATAGAACTATCAATAGTTGTTTAGCAAAAAATGAGAAAGAACTTAGAAATAACGGTTACGAAGTTATAGATGGTAATAGGCTGAAAGACTTTAAGTTAGTATTAAGGAAAGATGATGATAGGGAAGTTAACTTCCTAATCAAATCTAATAAACTTGGTATATTTAACTTTCGTGCGTTTATAAACATTGCAATGTTATTAACAAAAAGCGAAAGAGCTAAATGAATAACAATACCCAACATCTTGTTTATTTACCCTCGTAGAGGGTTAAACCATAGTATTTAGAAGCCTAAAACAACCAAAGCCAACCAGAAATAACCATTTGTAAACCTTTAATTATCAACACATTCTAAAATTTAACACTTTCAGGCTACTTTTTGATGGTTCCCAAATTTCCACATATTTTTGAGACATATTTCTGACGTGGAGAATTTGCGGAGCTTATTTTTTGTCATTTCGTGTAGATAGTTGACAAGGGTTTACATCTGTTTACAACGAGCGACAAATTCCGCCCCGATATGTGATGATAGTCACATTGTGTAGAAAGGCGACAACGGTTTACTACTGTTTACCTCCGTTCACCATTTCAGATAAATGAGAATGAAGAAGTGAAATTAGTAAACGATAAGCAGTATGAAAGTTACCAAGAAATGTGCCTTTTGTGGTCAGTCCTTTGAAACCCGAAGCGGAATGCAACGATATTGCAGCGAGGCTTGTCAGGCAGAGTCCAAACGAGCCAGAGCAATGCAGAGGAACAACCTCTTCAAATTGGCTCAGCCACTCATGGAGATACAACATCAGGAGTATCTCACCTTTTCCAAAACAGCCACCCTCATGGGCTGTTCCCGTCAGTACATCTATAAACTTGTAGCCATTGGCAAACTGAAAGCCTCCCGTATCAGCAACCGAATGGCATTCATTCGTAGAGCCGACATCGAGCAGATGTTGGCATCCAATCCCTATCATCGTATCCTACCCGGCAGTGCCTCTGCACCGAGAAAGTCCGCTTCGTCTTCCACATCCCTCAAAAAGAAAAAGAGGGAAGAGAAAAACGATGAGGTGCTGGACTTCTATTCGGGTGAAGAGGTCATGACCCTTTATAAAGTCAAGCAATCGTGGCTTTATACCTCTGCCAAACGGAACAAGATACCTATCTGCCGTATCGCAGGCAAGAACTATTACAGCAAGAAACATATTGATGAGTTCTTCGGTGTGTCCGTTGACATCAGCAAAATCACCCAATGGCTGACAGCAGAGCAAGTGGAAGAACTATTCAATATGAAACCCACAGCTCTCCGTGCATACACCTATCGCCATAAGATACCCACCAAAAGAGAATATGGACGTACCTATTACTCCCAATCCCATTTGGCGGGACTCCGCAGAACCGACCTTATGAGCGATGAAAACTACTACACCGTAGAACAGGTACAGCAGATTTATGGACTCACCTCGGCCAATATTTGCCATATCGTCAAGGTTAAGCACATCAATAAGGTCAAAGTAGGACGAAAGAACCTGCTTTTGCGTGCTGATGTAGAGCGTGTTATGGCTGAAAGAAACGAACAACCATAAGCAACCGCCATTATTCAGCAATTATTTCAAAATGATTATCGTGATTGTTCTCACGGTTATTTCATTGTATTCCTTTGTGCCGACAAAATCAGTATTAACAAATAAAATCAAGAAAAATGAAGTGTAAGACCGTAACGCTACGAAAGCGTAAGATTAAGAACGGAACCCAGTATTCACTCTGCTTGGACTACTATCCCGGCTATCGTGACAATGCCACCATGAAGGTAATCACACGCGAGGCATTGGGCATCTACATCTTTGCCAAGCCTGCCAACCAGCAGGAGAAGGACTTCAACGCACGCATGATGAAGAAAGCAACCATCCTGCGTAACCAACGCTATGAAGCCATCTTCAACGAGAACCACGGATTCTTTGACAAGAACAGGATGAAAGGCGATTTCCTTGCCTACTTCAAAGAC
>JAFOFC010000045.1 GCA_017387515.1 Paludibacteraceae bacterium | reverse complement strand
TTTATGGCAAAAAAGACCTTACTCCTCAATTTACCAACGCCAAAGAAAACCACTCTAATGCTGGTAACAATGGCAAAGGTTTTAAAAAGAGAAAAAAATAATCTGTTAATTTCAAGAAATTATGTTACAACCTAAAAAGACAAAGTTCAGAAGACCCCAAAAGGGTACCATGAAAGGCAACGCTGGTCGTGGTAACCAATTGGCTTTTGGATCTTTCGGTATAAAGGCCTTGCAATCTAAATGGATTACCGGTCGTCAAATTGAAGCGGCTCGTATTGCAGTTACCAGATACATGCAACGTCAAGGTCAAGTATGGGTAAGAATTTTCCCTGACAAACCAATTACTAAAAAACCTGCTGACGTACGTATGGGTAAAGGTAAAGGTAACCCAGAAGGCTATGTAGCTCCTGTTACTCCCGGCCGTATGTTGTTTGAAGTAGAAGGCGTTCCATTTGCAATTGCTAAAGAAGCATTGCGTTTGGCTGCTCAAAAACTTCCAATTACTACCAAGTTTGTAGTAAGACGTGACTACGATTATGAATCTGAAAATGCGTAAATAGTATGAAAACAGCAGAAGTTAAAAAGTTAGTAGACAAAGAGATTGTAGAAAGACTCGAAAGCGAAAAGGCTACTCTTGCTAAATTAAAGTTGAGCCATGCTATTTCTCCGCTTGACAATCCTAGTCAAATTCGTGAAACACGCAAAACCATTGCTCGTTTAGAAACCGAGTTGCGTCAAAGAGAAATTAATAAATAATAATACACCGGATATGAGAAACCTAAGAAAAGAAAGACAAGGAATCGTATCAAGCAACAAAATGGACAAAACCATTACAGTTGCTGTCAAGTGGAAAGAAAAACACCCTATTTACGGTAAATTCGTAAACAAGACAAAAAAATACCACGCACACGACGAAAACAACGAATGTGGTATTGGTGATACGGTAAGAATTATGGAAACTCGTCCATTGAGTAAACTCAAAAGATGGAGATTGATTGAAATTATCGAAAAAGCAAAATAAACCATGATACAACAAGAATCAAGACTTACCGTAGCCGACAACAGTGGCGCAAAAGAAGTGCTATGTATCCGCGTATTAGGCGGTACTGGCAAACGCTATGCCACAGTAGGGGACATTATTGTTGTGGCTGTTAAATCGGTAATCCCCTCAAGTGATACTAAAAAAGGTGCCGTTTCTAAGGCAGTGGTAGTTCGTACCAAAAAAGAAATTAGACGTGCTGATGGTTCGTACATCCGTTTTGATGACAACGCTTGCGTGTTGTTGAACGGAGCTGGCGAAATGAGAGGCAGCCGTATTTTCGGACCTGTAGCCAGAGAATTGCGTGCAACTAATATGAAAATTGTTTCGTTAGCACCTGAAGTACTTTAATTCGAAAAAAACAATTCTGAGATGACAAAGTTACACATCAAAAAAGGTGATACCGTCTATGTAAACGCTGGCGATGATAAAGGTAAAATCGCTCGCGTTTTAGAAGTACAAGTTGAAAAACAACGTGCTATCGTAGAAGGTGTAAATATGGTATCTAAACATACCAAACCTAATGCAAAAAGTCCACAAGGTGGCATCGTGAAAAAAGAAGCTCCCATTCACATCTCTAACCTAAACGTAGTAGACAAAAACAACAAACCTACTCGTATTGGTCGTAAAAAAGTGGATGGCAAATCAGTGCGTTACGCTAAAACAACAGGGGAGGAAATTAAATAATGAATACCGCTAGTTTAAAGAAAGATTACGTAGAACGCATTGCTCCCGCTTTGATGAAACAATTTGGTTACAAATCAAGCATGCAAGTGCCTGTTTTGGAAAAAATTGTTTTGAACCAAGGTTTAGGTGCAGCAGTTGCAGACAAAAAAATCATCGAAATTGCAATCAACGAAATGACCGCAATTTCTGGCCAAAAAGCTGTAGCAACTTACTCTAAAAAAGACATCTCTAACTTTAAGTTGCGTAAAAAAATGCCTATTGGTGTATGTGTTACCCTTCGTCGCGATCAAATGTACGAATTCCTAGAAAAATTGGTACGCGTTGCATTGCCTCGTATCCGCGACTTTAAAGGTATCAACAGCAAAATGGATGGTCGTGGTAATTATACCTTCGGTATCCAAGAACAAATTATTTTCCCAGAAATCAACATTGATGCTGTTTCTAAAATCATGGGTATGAACATTACCTTTGTTACTTCGGCTAAAACCGACGAAGAAGCTTACGCTTTGTTGAAAGAATTTGGTTTACCCTTTAAAAAATAAGGAATAGATTATGGCAAAAGAATCAATGAAAGCCCGCGAGGTGAAAAGAGCAAAATTAGTTGCCAAATATGCTGCTAAAAGAGAACAACTAAAAGCAGAAGGCAATTATGAAGCTTTGCAAGCTCTTCCTAAAAATGCATCTCCGGTCAGATTACACAACCGTTGCAAAATCACTGGTCGTCCTAAAGGTTATATGCGTGTATTTGGATTGTCACGTATCCAATTCCGCGAAATGGCTTCTAAAGGCTTAATCCCAGGTGTTAAAAAAGCAAGCTGGTAATCAAAAAACAAACAAAAGAAAGTATAACTAAATATTGTCAGGGCAGTCCTGATTAATTTAATTTTTAACTTATGACAGATCCAATAGCAGATTATTTGACGCGTTTGCGCAACGCAATCAAAGCCGGTCACAAAGTGGTAGAGGTTCCTGCGTCAAATTTGAAAAAAGAACTTACCAAGATCTTGTTTGAGCAAGGATATATCTTGAACTATAAGTTCGAAGAAGATGGTCCTCAAGGTACCATCAAAGTGGCTTTGAAATATGACAAAGCTGGCAAAGTAAACGCTATTAAAAAATTACAGCGTGTATCTACTCCTGGTTTGCGTAAATATGCAAGCCACAAAGATCTCCCACGTGTATTGAACGGTTTGGGAATCGCTATCATTTCTACCTCTAAAGGTGTAATGACCGACAAAGAAGCTCGCGAATTGAACGTGGGTGGTGAAGTATTGTGTTATGTTTATTAATTGAGGAGGATAGAAAGATGTCTAGAATTGGAAAATTACCTATCAGCATACCTGCCGGCGTAACAGTTACTGTTAACGGCAACGAAGTGATCGTTAAAGGTCCTAAAGGTGAGTTGAAACAAACTATCAATCCTATTATTTCTGTAGAAATTAACGGTAACGAAGTTGTTTGTACTCGTCCTAACGACGAAAAACAAACCAAAGCTATGCACGGTTTGTATCGCGTTTTAATTAACAACATGGTTGTTGGTGTATCTAAAGGTTATCAAAAAACCCTTGAATTGGTTGGTGTAGGTTATCGTGTATCTAACCAAGGTCAAGTAATTGAATTCGCTTTGGGTTATACTCACAACATTTTCTTGAAATTACCTAACGAAGTTAAGGTTGAAACCAAGAGCGAAAGAAACCAAAATCCTCTTGTTACTCTAGAAAGTTGTGACAAACAATTGTTGGGTCAAGTTTGTGCAAAAATTCGTTCGTTCCGCAAACCTGAACCTTACAAAGGAAAAGGTATTAAGTTCGTAGGCGAACAAATTCGTAGAAAAGCTGGTAAATCAGCAGGTGCCAAATAATTAAAAACGCAACGTCATGACAGATAAAATAGCAAGAAGATTAAAAATTAAGGCTGGTGTTCGTGGTAAAATTTCGGGCACTGCCGAAAGACCTCGTATGTCGGTGTTCAGAAGCAATAGCCAAATTTATGTTCAATTGATTGACGACACCGCTGCTAATGGTTCAGGTAAAACTTTGTTGGCTGAATCTTCGGTTGGTATCAAAGAAAAAATGACCAAAACTGAAAAGTCAGCAAAAGTTGGCGAAATGATTGCTAAAAAAGCAATCGCAGCTGGTATCGAAACCGTAGTATTTGACCGTAACGGTTTCTTGTATCATGGTCGAGTTAAAGAAGTGGCTGAAGCCGCTCGTAAAGCAGGACTTAAATTTTAAGTATTATGGCAGAAAAAAATAACAAAGTAAGATTAACGAACGAAAGTGAGTTAAAAGATAGATTAGTAGCCATTAATCGTGTTACTAAGGTTACCAAAGGTGGCCGTACCTTTACCTTCGCTGCTATCGTTGTTGTTGGAAACGAAAACGGTATTGTAGGTTGGGGTCTTGGTAAAGCCGGTGAAGTAACAGCTGCCATTGCTAAAGCAGTTGAGTCAGCTAAGAAAAACTTGATCAAAGTTCCTGTATTGAAAGGAACTATTCCTCACGAACAAATTGCACGTTTCAGTGGTTCTGAAGTTTTCATCAAACCTGCAACAACTGGTACCGGTGTTAAAGCTGGTGGTGCTATGCGTGCTGTGTTGGAAAGCGTTGGTATTACCGACGTGTTGGCTAAGTCTAAAGGTTCTTCTAACCCTCACAACTTGGTAAAAGCTACTATTTTAGCTCTATCAGAATTAAGAGATGCTTACACTGTTGCTCAACAGCGTGGCGTTTCTATGGAAAAAGTGTTCACCGGTAAATAATTAATACGATGGCAACAATTAAAGTTAAACAAGTAAAGAGTCGCATTGGCGCTCCTATCGACCAAAAAAGAACGTTGGATGCCCTTGGTCTAAGAAAATTGAACTCGGTGGTAGAAAAAGAAGATACTCCACAAATCTTGGGTATGATCAACAAAGTTAAACACTTGGTTGTAGTTGTGAAATAATTCTTTTTACATTTAAACAAAAAGAGACATGGATTTAAGTAATTTGAAACCTGCAGAAGGTTCTGTAAAAATACGTAAAAGAGTAGGTCGTGGTTCTGGTTCTGGTTTGGGCGGTACCTCTACTCGTGGTCATAAAGGTGCTAAATCTCGCTCTGGTTACTCGAGAAAGATTGGTTTTGAAGGTGGTCAAATGCCTATGCAACGTCGTTTGCCTAAATTTGGCTTCAAAAACATCAATCGCGTAGAGTACAAAGCTATCAACTTGTCTGTATTGCAAGACTTGGCTACTGCTAAAAACTTAGACAAAGTTTCTGTTTCTGATTTAGTAGAAGCTGGTTACATTTCTTCAAAACAATTGGTTAAAATTTTGGCCAAAGGTGAGTTGACCGCTAAACTAGAAGTGAGTGCACACGCATTCTCTAAAGCAGCCATCGAAGCCATCGAAAAAGCTGGTGGTAGTGTGGTAACTTTATAATTCGTTACTATGAAAAAATTCATTGAAACAATTAAAAACATCTTCAAAATAGAAGAATTGCGAAACCGCTTGCTTACTACATTCTTTTTTGTAGTAATCTATCGCTTAGGTTCGTATATTGTTCTTCCCGGTGTAGACGTAGCCGTTTTAAACGAAATCGGCTCGTCTGCCGATAGCGGTTTGATGATGTTGTTAGACATGTTCTCGGGTGGTGCATTCTCAAATGCATCCATCTTTGCATTGGGTATTATGCCATACATTACGGCATCTATCGTAGTGCAATTGTTGGGCATGGCCATTCCTTATTTCCAAAAATTGCAACGCGAAGGCGAAAGCGGACGTCGCAAAATGGATCAAATTACTCGTTATTTGACCGTATTGCTATTGATGTTCCAAGGTCCTGCTTACTTGCTTTCTATTAAATACCAAGTGGGTGCAGCACTTCCTCAAGGCAACTTCTTTATGATTACCTCTACCTTGATTTTGGCAGCTGGTAGTATGTTTGTGCTTTGGTTGGGCGAACGCATCACAGACAAAGGTATTGGAAACGGTGTGTCATTTATCATCATGGTGGGTATTATTGCTCGCTTCCCCCGTTCGTTAATGGGCGAATATATGTCGCGTTTGAACGAAGCTGCTGGTGGCTTGGTGATGTTCTTGGCAGAAATCGTATTCTTGTTGTTGGTAATTGCAGCTAGTATTTTGTTGGTACAAGGTGTACGTAAAGTGCCTGTGCAATATGCAAAACGTATTGTAGGTAACCAACAATATGGTGGAGTTCGTCAATATATTCCATTAAAAGTGAATGCAGCAGGTGTAATGCCTATCATTTTTGCACAAGCTTTGATGTTAATTCCAACTTCTTTGTCAGGTTTTTTTGCAACTGACGGAAATGTTAGTAACTTTGCACTCGCATTTATGGATGTTAACGGATTTTGGTATAACTTTGTATTCTTCATTTTGATTATTGCGTTTACCTATTTCTATACCGCAGTAACCATGAACCCCACTCAAATGGCGGAACATATGAAGATGAACAATGGTTTTATACCTGGTGTTAAACCTGGTAAAAAAACAGCCGAATACCTTGATACCATCATGTCGCGTATTACATTGCCTGGTTCTATTTTCTTAGGCATTGTTGCGATTATGCCTGCCTTTGCAGGAATGTTTGGTGTGAGTCAAGCCTTTGCACAGTTCTTTGGCGGTACTTCTTTGTTGATTATGGTAGGTGTAGTATTGGATACCTTGCAACAAGTAGAAAGCCATTTGTTAAACCGTCACTATGATGGCTTAATGAGTAGTGGACGTATTAAAGGTCGCACCGGCTCAATTGCCGCATATTAAGAAGTATGATATACCTAAAGACTCCCGAAGAAATTGAGTTGCTTAGAAAAAGCAACGTTTTGGTAGGTAAGACTTTAGCTGAGGTTGCGAAAGCAATCAGAATAGGAGTAACCACCTTAGAATTGGATAAAATCGCCGAAGATTTTATCCGTTCTAATGGTGCTTTACCTGGTTTTTTAGGATACCAGGGTTTCCCTAATACCTTGTGTGTTTCGGTAAACGATCAGGTGGTACATGGCATTCCATCTAATTATGCATTAAAAGATGGTGATATTGTATCGGTAGATTGTGGAACTATTATTGATGGTTTTTATGGTGATTCTGCTTATACGTTTTGTGTAGGTAACGTTGATCCTAAGGTCAAGAAATTATTAGATACCACCAAAGAAGCACTTTACAAAGGTATTGAACAAGCAAGACATGGTAATCGCATAGGCGATATTGGTTATGCCATTCAACAACATTGCCAAGCCGCAGGTTTTTCTGTAGTGCGCGAAATGGTTGGACACGGAGTTGGTCGTAATATGCACGAAGACCCAGAGGTTCCTAACTACGGTAAGCGCGGTCAGGGCTTGCAACTAAGAGAAGGTATGGTAATAGCCATTGAACCAATGATCAACATGGGTAACAGAGGAATTGTTTTTGAACGTGATGGTTGGACCATACGTACTATAGACAGAAAACCCTCGGCGCATTTTGAACATACCATTGCTATTCAAAAAGGGGATGCATCTATTTTATCAACTTTTGAGTACGTAGAAGAAGTTTTAAGTCAAAAATAATGGCAAAACAAGCAGCAATTGAACAAGACGGCGTTATCGTAGAAGCTTTATCGAACGCTATGTTTCGTGTAGAATTAGAAAATGGACACGAAATTACCGCGCATATTTCAGGTAAAATGCGTATGCACTACATTCGTATCTTACCAGGTGATAAAGTAAAAGTAGAAATGTCGCCTTACGATTTAACTAAAGGACGAATCTCTTTTAGATACAAATAACCAAATATATTACTATAATGAAAGTAAAAGCATCTATTAAAAAACGTTCTGACGAATGTCAAATCGTTAGAAGAAAAGGACGTCTTTATGTAATCAACAAAAAGAATCCAAAAGAAAAACAACGTCAAGGTTAATTATTAATTTTTTATCATAGTTTATGGCTATAAGAATTGCAGGAGTAGATTTACCTCAAAATAAAAGAGGTGAAATAGGTTTAACCTATATCTACGGAATAGGAAGAAGCAGTGCTATTAAAATTTTAGCAGAAGCTGGTATTGACAAAGACATCAAGGTGAAAGATTGGACCGACGATCAAGCATCGAAAATCCGCGACATCATTGGTGCTTCGTATCAAGTAGAAGGTGATTTGCGTTCTGAAGTTCAATTGAACATCAAACGTTTAATGGACATCGGTTGCTACCGTGGTATCCGTCACCGTTTGGGATTGCCTTTGCGCGGTCAAAGTACTAAAAACAACGCTCGTACTCGTAAGGGTAAAAAGAAAACTGTTGCAAACAAGAAAAAAGCAACTAAGTAATTAATTTGTCAAATCAGTTAAATTAGAAAACACATGGCTAAAAAGACTGCTGCTACCAAAAAAAGAGTAGTAAAAATAGACGGAACAGGCCAAGCTCATGTCTATTCGTCGTTCAATAATATTATCGTTACCATCACCAATGCTGAAGGTCAAGTAATTTCTTGGTCGTCTGCTGGTAAAATGGGCTTCCGTGGTTCTAAAAAGAATACCCCTTACGCAGCTCAGATGGCAGCTCAAGACTGCGCAAAAGTAGCTTACGATTTAGGTTTGCGCAAAGTAAAAGCATACGTTAAAGGTCCAGGTAATGGTCGTGAATCGGCTATCAGAACCATCCATGGTGCTGGTATCGAAGTTACCGAAATCATCGACGTTACTCCATTGCCACACAATGGTTGTCGTCCTCCTAAAAGAAGAAGAGTATAATCTAATTTGTTAAACTTCTAAATTGTAAATAAAATGGCAAGATATATTGGACCTAAAACTAGAATAGCCCGTAAATTTGGTGAACCCATCTTCGGTGCTGATAAAGTGTTGTCAAAAAGAAACTATCCTCCCGGTCAACACGGTAACTCTCGTAAAAGAAAAACTTCTGAATACGGTGTTCAATTAAAAGAAAAACAAAAAGCAAAATACACCTACGGTGTGCTAGAAAAACAATTCCGCAATTTGTTTGCTAAAGCAACTCGTACCAAAGGTATTACTGGTGAAGTGTTGTTGCAATTGTTGGAATCTCGTTTGGATAACGTAGTATATCGTTTAGGATTTGCTCCTACTCGTGCTGCTGCTCGCCAATTGGTAAGCCACAAACACATTGTAGTAAACGGTTCTGTAGTAAACATTCCTTCATACCAAGTTAAAGCTGGTGATGTTGTTGCTGTTCGCGAAAAAGCTAAATCGTTAGAAGTAATCGAAGCTTCATTATCTGGATTTAACCACAGCAAATATCCTTGGATTGAATTCGACGCTGCCTCTAAAAGCGGTAAATTCTTACACATGCCTGATAGAGCAGATATCCCTGAAAATATCAAGGAACAATTAATCGTTGAACTTTACTCTAAATAATCTTAAATTATGCCTTTATTACCATTTCAAAAACCTGAGCAAGTTATTATGCTCGAAGCAAATGATTCTAATGGAAAATTTGAATTTCGTCCATTGGAACCAGGCTTTGGTATTACCATTGGTAATGCATTACGCCGCATTTTGCTTTCGTCGCTAGAAGGCTTTGCTATTACTTCTGTAAAAATAGAAGGGGTTAATCATGAGTTCGACACCATTCCTGGTGTTGTAGAGGATGTTACTAACATCATTTTAGCGTTGAAACAAGTTCGTTTCAAACAATTGGTAGAAGGTGCTGATTTTGAGAAAGTAACGATTGATGTAGCCAATACTACTTATTTTAAAGCTGGCGATATTTCGTTGAATGGTTTCGCCGTTTTAAATCCCGAATTATTGATTTGTACTTTGGATGAATCGGCTTCGTTCCGCATGGAATTGACCATCAACAAAGGTCGTGGATATGTTCCTGCTGACGAAAACCGTATGCCTAACCAAGATACCGGTGTAATTCCTATCGATTCAATTTATACTCCTATCGTGAATGTTAAATATACGATCGAAAACTATCGTATTGAACAAAAAACCGACTATGAGAAATTGTTGATCGAAATTGTTACTGACGGTTCGGTAAATCCTAAAGAAGCATTGAAAGAGGCAGCTAAGATTTTGATTCATCACTTCATGTTGTTCTCTGACGAAAAAATTACCTTAGACTTTAGCGATTCTGAAGGTGCAGAAGAATTTGATGAAGAAGCATTGCACATGCGTCAATTGCTTAAAACCAAATTGGTTGACCTTGATCTATCGGTTCGCGCTTTAAACTGCTTAAAGTCTGCTGATGTTGAAACATTGGCTGAATTGGTATCGTTTAATCGTAACGATTTGCTTAAATTCCGTAACTTCGGTAAAAAGTCATTGGTTGAGTTAGATGCCAAATTAGAATCACTAAACTTGTCATTTGGCATGGATATCACAAAGTATAAATTAGATAAAGAGTAATTGCGATGAGACACAATAAAAAATTTAATCACTTAGGAAGAAAAACTGCTCATAGAAGCGCTATGTTGGCTAATATGGCAACTTCTCTTCTAAAACACAAAAAAATTACCACCACTTTGGCTAAAGCTAAAGAATTGCGTAAATATGTAGAACCTATCATTACCCGTGCAAAAGAAGATACAACTCACTCACGTCGTTTGGCTTTTGCTGAATTGCGCGATAAAGAAGCTGTAACTTTGTTGTTCGGCGAAATCGCTCAACGTGTAGGTGATCGTCCTGGTGGTTACACCCGTATTCTAAAAACTGGTTTCCGTTTGGGTGACGCTGCTCAAATGTGCTTTATTGAGCTTGTTGACTACAACGAAAACTTACTTAAAGATGCTGCTGGTAAAAAGAAAACCAAAACACGTCGTGCTGGTAAAAAAGCAGCTGCTAAAGCAGAAGAAGCTGTTGTTGAAGAAGCTCCAGCTGCAGAAAGCGCAGAATAATCTATTACTACATAGATGGAAGGAAGTTGATGAAAATCAACTTCCTTTTTTTATGTCATCCTAACAACTACCGTTGTACATTCAACTTTAATTTATTACCTTTGTGCTTTACGATGTATGTATTGATAACTCATTTTGTTGGTTATGCAATTTAAAAGAATATTATTGAAATTGAGCGGAGAGTCGCTTATGGGCGACCAAGGCTATGGCATTGATTCAAATCGATTGTCAGATTATGCTCAACAGATAAAAGAAGCCGCTCAATTGGGCGTGCAAGTAGCCATTGTTATTGGTGGAGGTAATATATTTAGAGGCCTTAGTGGTGCTTCTAAAGGATTTGATAGGGTAAAGGGCGACCAAATGGGCATGTTGGCTACTGTGATTAATAGTTTGGCTTTAAGTTCTGCATTGACGGCTGTTGGTGTTAAGAATAGGGTGTTGACTGCCATTAGAATGGAACCTATTGGTGAATATTATAGCAGCGATAAGGCCATTCAATGCTTAGAAGCTGGCGAGGTGGTGATTTTGTCGGGTGGAACTGGTAATCCTTTCTTTACAACCGATACGGGTTCTTCGTTGCGTGGTATTGAGGTAAAAGCAGATGTGATGTTAAAGGGTACGCGTGTGGATGGTATTTATACCGCCGATCCAGAAAAAGATCCTACAGCAGAAAAATTTGATACCATTACTTTTGACGAAATTTACAACCGCAACTTAAAGGTAATGGACTTAACGGCTACCACCATGTGCAAAGAAAATAACTTGCCTATTTATGTGTTTAACATGGATGTGTATGGCAACTTGGGCAAAGTGCTTCGTGGTGAAAAAATTGGAACATTGGTAACAAGATAATAATTAGATTATGGTAGATATAAAACAAAATTTGAATGAGGCTTCCGAAAAAATGGAATGCTCGTTGCTATTCTTAGACGAACAATTGGCACGTATTCGTGCAGGTAAAGCAAATACCCGTATTTTAGATGGTATTAAAATTGAGTATTATGGCGCTATGACTCCGTTGTCGGGTGTGGCCTCTATTTCTACTCCTGATGCGCGTACCATTGCTATTCAACCTTGGGAGAAATCGTTGATTAGAGAGATTGAAAAGGCTATTATGGCTTCTGAAGTGGGTATTACTCCCGAGAATAATGGTGAATTGATTCGTTTGTGCATTCCTCCTTTAACTGAAGAACGTCGTAAAGGTTTGGTAAAACAAGCTAAGCAAGAAGGCGAAGATGCTAAAATTAGCATTCGTAATGCCCGTCGTGATGCCATTGATGCACTAAAAAAATCAATCAAAGACGGTATGCCCGAAGACGTAGAAAAAGATGCCGAAGCCGATGTTCAAAAGGTACACGATAAGTTTATTAAACGCATAGACGAAATGGTGGCCGAAAAAGAAAAAGAAATCATGACGGTTTAATTTCTTTCATGAGAAGATTCTTTTTATTATTCATAGGAATTATATGTGTTATGGAATCCGCCCTTTCTGTAGAGAAGGCGGATTCTCTTGCTAATGCAACAGAAATGTTGCAACAACTATCATCGCCTGCGGTAAAACGCAGTTGGTTTGCTGTGCCCATTGGATTTTATCAAGAAGAGACTAGTGTGGGCCTTGGTGCCACGGGCGGATATTATTTTAAAAGCCACGATTTGAGTAAAATTAGCAGTATATCGGGCAGTATTATTTATACCCTAAACAACCAGGCAAAGATAAATATCAACCCTCGTTTCTATTTCTTTAATAACAAGATGTATCTAACGGGTAATGTCAATTTGCGCCATTATCCCGATCATTTTTATGGCATAGGCAATACTCCTCCAGCGGATGATATGCTGTATACAGCACAGAATTTTGCTATTAATGCGCAACCTTTTTATTTGTTTAATCCCAATGTGATGTTAGGTTTATACGTGGGTGTAAGGGGTGAACGCTTGTTGCTGAGCGATTCGGTGGCTAATTTGCGCCCTTATGTTGAAGAAAAATATGGTGCGGCAGGTTGGGATCCTTATTTTATGTTGGGATTAGGGGTACAGTTTGCCTACGATACCCGTGATAATGGGTTTTATCCCCAAAAATTTTCTAATTTTCTTAAATTCTCGGCTATTACTTACCAGCAAGCTTTGGGCAGTACTTATTCTGTAACAGCTCTTACGCTCGATTTTAGGCAGTATATACCTACATGGGTGGGGCAAGTATTTGCTTGGCAAGTATATTGTGATATGCGGTTGGGCAAAGAAGTTCCCTTTCAGATGCTTCCCACCTTGGGTGGTAGCGATCAAATTAGGGGCTTTAGGGAGCGAAAATATACCGATAATACCATGTTTATGGTGCAGGCAGAATACCGTATCCCTATATGGGCTAGGTTAAAGGCGGCTGTCTTTTGTTCGGTAGGTGATGTGTTTGACGTGTACAACCCTTCTATTCATAAGATAAAAGTAGGGTATGGCGCTGGATTGCGTTTTAGATTAAACGATGCTCGCGTGCATTTGCGATTGGATGTGGCAGGTAACAACGATGGCGAGGTAAAATTTTACATAACAGCAACAGAAGCATTTTAATATGAAAGGATTGGTAATAAAAAGTACAGGTAGCCGTTATTGGGTAGAACTAATAGGTGGCCAAGTGGTAGAAGCGCGTATAAAAGGTCGCTTCCGTTTGCAAGGTATTCGTACCACCAATCCGTTGGCTGTGGGCGACTGGGTAGAGGTAGAGGGGGAACAGATAGTTGCCATTGATGAAAGGCGTAATTATATTATCCGCAAGGCTTCAAATCTATCAAAAGAATCGCACATATTGGCGGCTAATTTAGATCAGGTATTTTTGTTTGTAACGTTGGCTCAGCCCGAAACACCTACAGAGTTTGTAGATCGTTTTTTGGTGACGGCTAAGGCATACGATGTACCCGTGGTAATTGTGGTGAATAAAGTGGATTTATTGCCTACAGACGATGAATATTTGAAGGGGTATTGTTATTTGTATCGTTCGTTAGGGTACGAGGTGATAACTTGCTCTGTGGTAACGGGCGAAGGGATGGCTCTTTTGCAAGAGAAAATTGCGGGTAAGGTGAGTTTGTTGGCTGGTAATTCGGGGGTGGGTAAATCTTCGTTTTTAAATGCGCTAGATGCCTCTTTAGAGGTAAAGACGGGTGCTATATCAAAGGTGCATCAAACGGGTATGCACACAACAACCTATGCCGAAATGTTTGCTGTTGCTGGGGGTAGAATGATTGATATACCTGGCATTAAAGGTTTTGGCTTAATAGATATGGAGGCAGCAGAAATAGGGCATTATTTTCCAGAGATATTTAAGCATGGTGCTAACTGTAAGTTTGCCGATTGTTTGCATCGTAACGAACCTGATTGTGCTGTTAGAAAGGCAGTAGAAGCGCATTTAATTAGCCAATCGCGTTATCAAAGTTATTTAAGTATTTTAGAGGATATATCAGCAGGGAAATATCGATAATTGCCTGTTATTCTGTATAATATTTCTACAAAAATCTCGTTATTAAGGTATGGCAAGTATCTACGATTCGCAAAATTCGTTTAAGTACACGTTTATTGTACTGGCGATACTAATTGTATTGGTATCGGTGGGGGTGTCGTATACGTTGATTGATGAGTTATCGCAAGAGGAGGATGTAAAAATGGAACTTTGGGCCAAGGCTACTCGTCAGTTGGCTAGCGTGGCTCCCGAAGGTGATTTTGCCATGGCCAACGAGGTGGTGGCTACCAATACTACTATTCCTGTTATCTTGGCCGATAGTAACTATCAGGTAATAGCTCATCGTAATCTGCCTAACGATAATTATACGCCCCAAGAATTATCGAATTTGGCTAGGGAATATGCGCAAATTAATGAGCCTATTTTGATTGACACTGGGTTGGGATTCTCTCAATACATTTACTACGACGATTCTGTATTACTTAAGGCGCTTACGTATTACCCCTTTGTGCTTTCGATGGTGTTGTTGCTGTTTTTTGTGATGATTCTTATTATCTTGTACATTACTAAACGTGCAGAACAGAATAGGGTATGGGTGGGATTGACCAAAGAAACGGCACATCAATTGGGTACGCCTATTTCTTCGTTATTGGCGTGGGTTGAGATCTTGAAGCAACAATATCCTGACGATATGATGATACCTGAAATGTCGAAGGATATTAATCGCTTACGCACTATTGCCGATCGATTTTCTCAAATAGGGTCTAAAGCAGAACTAGAATTGACCGAAGTAAACGAGGTGGTGCAAAGAACGGTAGCATACATGCGTAAACGTATATCCAGGCAAATTGATTTGAAGTTTGAGGCTACGGGTACGTATTATGCCATGATGAATGTGCCTTTGTTTGAATGGGTAATAGAGAATTTGTGTAGAAATGCAACCGATGCTATAGAAGATGAGGGAGAAATTCGTTTGTTTTTAACGGCAAAGGATGCTTGGATTTATATTGATGTGATAGATAATGGCAAGGGTATAGCCAAACAGAACCTTTCTAAGGTATTCCGTCCCGGCTTTACAACCAAAAAGCGCGGATGGGGATTGGGGTTGTCGTTGGTATACAGAATTATCCATGAATACCATAAAGGGCGAATTTATGTACGCAACTCGGAGGTAAATGTGGGTACTACTTTTAGGATAGAATTGCAAAAAGCATAAAAAAATATCGTAAAAAACTTTCTATTCAATTAAAAATCACTATCTTTGCATCCACTTTCAGAAAAAGTGTCGTTATGAAGGCTTGTTTAGATCCGTTTAAACTATCTCTTAAACACTTAGAAGATAACATTACCGTGTTCTCTTATGAGTTAGACGATGCTTTTTACCAAGCTTTGGAACAGAACGATATTAAAGGCGGCTGTGTAAAAGCAAAGGTAACCATTAAGAAAGTGGTGGACGCATTTGATATAACGTTGGAGCAAGAAGGAGAGATCTTAATTGAATGTCAACGTTGTTTGGAAAATATGGTTTGGCCCGTTGATTGCGTTGACCATTTGGTGGTTAAATATGGAGTGGATCCAACCGAAGAAACCGATGAGTTGGTGGTTCTATCAGAACAAGATTTGTTTGATTTAGGTTGGTATTTATTTGAGTTTGCGGCTTTAACCATTCCTATTTGTCCTGTTCACGATGAAGGTGAATGCGACCCAGAAATGGAAGCACAATTAAAACAATATGCTCCAGGAGAAAAAGCTGAAAGCATTGATCCCCGTTGGGAACAATTAAAATCGTTGATAAACAATTAAAAATAAAAGCTATGGCACATCCCAAAAGAAGACAATCGAAAACCAGAACAGCAAAACGTAGAACTCACGACGTAGCAGTGGCTCCTACTTTGGTAGCTTGCTCTAACTGTGGTGCTTTGAACATTGCACACACTGTTTGCAGCCAATGTGGTTTCTACAGAGGCAAATTAGCTGCAGAACAAACTGCTCAAGCTTAATTGTATGCTGTAATGCAAAATAAAGTTCGGATTGTTGAATGACGATTCGAACTTTTTGTGTTGCAATAAGGTGGTGTATTTTCTTTAAAAAAATTACAAACTAATTGCGCTAATTTCAGATAAAATACTAACTTTGCAACGTTACAAAAATAGGATGAATACTTACATGGCACATAAATTTTGGTGGCGCCGCCTTTAAGCAGTAAAGGTGGATAGTGTTATGTATGTTTATATATAAACCGTAGGTCATCCACCTGCGGTTTTTTTTAATAATTGGGTAGTAATTGAACAAAAACAAATACAATATGAAAACAACAAAAAAAATCGTATTGCCAGAAAATGAGATGCCTACATCTTGGTATAACATTGTGGCAGATATGAAAACCAAACCAATGCCTTACTTGAATCCTAAAACAAAAGAGATTCTTACCGAGGCAGATTTGGAACCAATCTTTGCTAAGGAGTTGATTAAACAAGAATTCTCTACCGAACGTTGGATTGAGATTCCAGACGAAGTGCGTGATTTGTACCGCATTTATCGTCCTACACCATTGGTACGTGCTTCTGGTTTAGAAAAAGCCTTAGATACACCTGCTAAGATTTATTTTAAAAATGAGAGTGTAAGCCCTGTGGGTTCGCATAAACTAAACTCGGCTATTCCGCAAGCTTATTTTAATAAAATAGAAGGTATTAAGCATTTAACTACCGAAACCGGTGCTGGTCAATGGGGTAGTTCGCTTAGTATTGCATGTAAGCACTTTGGATTGGATTTGCGCGTATTTATGGTAAAATGTAGCTACGAGCAAAAACCCTATCGTAAGGCAGTCATGAATACCTATGGTGCAAAAGTATATGCTTCTCCTAGTGATGTAACGGCTATCGGTAGAAAAATGCGCGAGCAATTCCCTGGCACATCGGGCAGTTTAGGTATGGCTATTTCTGAGGCAGTAGAAGAAGCCTTGAAAGATGAATATACCCACTATAGCTTGGGTAGTGTACTACACCATGTAGCTATACATCAATCTATTTCGGGTCTTGAAACCGAAAAACAAATGGAAATTGCTGGTGATTACCCTGATATGGTGATTGCATGCTTTGGTGGTGGTTCTAACTTTTGTGGTATTACTTTCCCCTTCCTTCGCCATAAATTGACAGAAGGAAAAGATATCCGACTTATTGCAGCAGAACCTGCTTCGTGTCCTAAATTGACACGTGGTAAATTTAGCTACGACTTTGGTGATACCGAAGGTTATACGCCACTTATTCCTATGTACACGCTAGGACATGAATTCCAACCTGCTAGTATTCATGCTGGTGGTTTAAGATACCATGGTGCTGGCAATGTGGTGAGTCAACTTAGAAAAGATGGTTACATCGAGGCGCAAAACGTAAACCAAGATGAAACCTTTAAAGCAGGCATTTTGTTCTCGCAAGCCGAAGGTATTATTCCTGCTCCTGAATCGACACACGCTATTGCAGTGGCTATTCGCGAAGCCTTGAAAGCGAAAGAAGAAGGCAAGGAAAAGGTGATTTTATTCCAACTTTCTGGCCATGGTTTAATTGATATGATGTCGTACGAAAAGTATTTGCACGGAGGATTGACCAATTACGAAGTGCCTCAAGACTTAATAGACGATAGCATTGCTAAAATACAGTCGTTGCAACCTTAATCGCGGTTGCGGCGCTTTTTACGGGCCTTGGCGGCGGGTTCTTCTGCTGTCAAGGCTTCTCTTTTTTTAGGAATGTAGATATCTGTTTTGCTAGTAGGACGTAGCGATTGATGATCTTGGTAGCCAGCTAATCGGGTAACTTTGGTGTCTTTGGCCTTCTTGGGGCTGTGTAAAACCCCATTCGATTGGGGCGTCATAACCAATCGTTTAATTTTATTATCTTCTGTAAAATATAAGAATAATTCGCTACTCTCAGCCTTGTTAATACCTACGTATGAAGGTTCTTTGGGAGCGTCAACTTGGGTGCTATCTGGTTCTTCTTCTATAAAGTAAACAGAGAGCGCATTGCCGCTTACATCTGCTTTGTATAGTTTGCTTTCTTTTAGGTACCCCACAATGTTGTTACCCGATACCTGGTTGATAGCGGTGGAGTCTACCTTAGAGAAAATAAATGCGTCTGCCTCTAGTTCAATGCGTTCTACTTCGTTGTTAGCCATGTATACGATGGCTTCGCTGGCGGTAAATTGGTTGCTATCGTTCCACATAATAGGCGATCCGTACAGCCGTAGGGTAGAGTCTTTGCCATTGTAATAAGCCGAGTCGCAAATGCTTTGAAAATCAACTTTCCAAGCTTGTACGTTGTAGTAGGCCTTGATGTATTGTAGTGAATCGTTGTCTAAATACCACATGGAATCGGCAGCCACAAACAGCGAATCGCTCTCTTGCTTATCGTCGTATTGAATAAGGGTAGGAGTTTGGGTTATCATAGCCGACTGCAGGCTGTCGTTGTACCAACCATACCCCCCTGTAATGATAATTTTTTGCGTGCTATCGTTTAGTTGTACGTTCTGAAAGCCCTCTGATAGGTGTGTGTTATGGTTGTGGAAAAGGGTATCTGCCGTAATACGGTGCCCGCTAAGGTCGTTTACATGCGAGTTGAGGGTTAATTCGGCTAGGTTGTTTTCGGTGTCGTACCAACCCAATTCGGAGTATATATGGGTACTATCTTCGTAAACAATGTTTGATGGACCTAATATGGTGGCAATTTTAGTTTTGCTTGCGTAGTGTAGGGTATCTGATGTTAATACAAAATCGGGGTTGGTAAGTACTACATCGTACTGGAATATGGCCAGTTCTTCTTTGGGGTAATAGTTGCCGTTTATAGAGGTTAACGTGTCTTTTTTGTCAATAATGCGTCCGCCATTAAAGTAATAACCCACCTCTTTGGCTCGGTCGTAGTTGAGCGAGTCGGTATACAGGGTGGCATCTTTGTTTTCCATGCGTACGTTGTGACGTAATCGGGCTAGTTTGGCATCGCCGTCGTAGTATAGAACATCGCCGTAGATGAATAGGGTGTCGGCTTGTATCATTTTGATGTTTCCACGGGCAACGATGTAGTTGGTTCTGTCGTAAAAGTAGGCACTGTCGCAAAACATAATCATGTCTTCGTGCCTAAATTGTACGTGACCGTTTACTATTTGACAATCGGGCCATCGTTCTTTGTCAAACTCTAGCCTGTCGGAATGGTCAAGGTATATAAGGGTTTTTTGCCCCCATACAAAGGCAGTTAGCAAGCAAAATAGTAAGAAAAATACCGTTTGTTTTTTCATGCTATTGGTTATTTAACCCAATGTGGAAATTGAAAATCGCAGTTGCGGTATTCGGGCGCAATGTAGATGTAGGTTTCTTTTTGTTTTTCAAGAATCCATTTTTCTAGTTCTTCTTGGTTGCGTTTGCCCGTTACCATGTCTTTTAGTAATTGGTAATCGGTGTCGGGGTGGGCGCGATGTGCCTTGGTACGCGATTTAAGGCGTACAATGGCAATGCGTTCTTTGTTCTTTTCGTCGGTGTACGAGAAGGGTTGAGAAATTTCGCCTACCTCCATGCTATAAATAGCCTTGGCAATTTCGGCGGGTAATTCTTGTAGTTCAAACTTGGTGGTGCCATTTTTCATGTTAATCATGGTACCTTCGTTTTGTTGCGACATCTCGTCTTCTGAATGAGCAAGGGCACTTTCGGGGAAACTGCTATTGCCCAATCGAATGACGCTAGCAATGCTGTCTAATTTTTGGGTTGCTTCCACTCTTTCTGCATAGCCAATTTTAGGAGTAAGCAAGATGTGACGGCAGTTTACTTGGTCGTTTTTGCGCTCGATGAGCTGAATAATGTGGTAGCCAAATTCCGACTCCACAATGCGCGATACTTTTTTAGGGTCGTATAAGGAAAAGGCCGTATTGGCAAATTCTGGTACCAATTTACCACGGGTCATAAAACCAAGTTCTCCGCCCTGTAAGGCGCTGCCACGGTCTTCTGAGTATAAAATAGCCAAGGTGGAGAATTCGTATTCGCCCGATTCTATCTTTTCGCGAAAATCGCGTAATTGGCTTTTAATGCGTTCTTGTTCTGCTAAGGTAATGCGTGGCGATATGCTGATAATTTGTACCTCTACTTGTTCTGGAATGGTTGGAATGCTATCCTTAGGAAACGTGTTGTAAAAGCGTTTTACATCGGCTGGGGTGACCCTAACCGTACTAAAAATAGTGCGTTGCATTTCTTGGGCAAGCAATTGGTCGTGCACAGCATTGGTCATGGTGGCACGAATGTCGGCCATGGGCTTTTTAAAATATTCTTCTACCTTTTCTTTCGATCCAATTTGGCTAATAAAATAGCGGATTCTGGCATCTACTTGTTGGCTTACTGATGCTTCGGGTACGCTAATACTATCTAGTTTTGCTTGCGCTATGAATAGTTTTTGCAAGGCAATGTTTTCTGGAATAACGCAGTATGGGTTACCTTCTATGCTTTCTTTTTCGTACCTGCGTCTGGCAATCTCGTTTTCGATGTCCGATTGCAAGATGGGTTCGTCTCCTACTACCCACAGAACTTGATCTACCACCTTATTGTTGGCAAAACAGCTAAGGGTGTAGAAACTTAATAAAATAATATAGAAGATTTTTTGCATGGAGTTATTCGTTTTCAAAGTATTTTATTTGACCGTTGGCAATGGCCTTGTCGTACAATGATTGTTGGAATGTTTGAATGAATTTGATTTTTTCTTGGTTTAACAAGATGTTTTGCAATTCGGGGCGAATCATTTCGTAGGGTTGCGGTTGCCCTGCGTTGCATTTACCTGTTATGCGCAAGTAGTACGTGTAATCTTCTTTTGCTTGTTTAATGCTGCCGCGAGTTAATGCCGGATCGTTAGAATCGACTGATTCTGGCAGCATATGGGCAATCTTGCCATAGGGCGTCCACGATTCTAAAAAGAATTCGTAAAAAACAGCATGTTGCGTACAGTAACGCATGATGTTTTCTAGGTTCTCGTCGGTGGTGTTGGATAACCAATTAACCAAATCTTCTTGTTCTATGGATGAACTAGGTAGTTTTATGAATATGCCTTTAATAACTGCCTCGTCTAATAGAAAAAGTTCTTTGTTTTTTTGGTAGTACGACATCAAAGAATCTTCTGATACTTCGTTTAAATTCTCGGCAATGAGTTGTTGTTGGTAATGGTTGATGGTTAGCTCTTTTTGATAAGCATCGGCCATTTGTTTAATTTCTGCACTATTGCCAATGTTTTTGTACGCCATTTTGTATACCAACACGCGTGTTATCCATTGTTTTTTGAAGGTCTCTACCAAGTATGTACTATCGCTGGCGCTAATGCCTTCTGGAATAAAATCGTCTATTTCGTCTTGGTATAATACAACCCCTTCTACCTCTAATACCGCGTCACGAGTAAAATCGCGCAACGTTTGTTGGCAGGATGTTATTCCTAAGGCTAAAATTAGGACTAGGGTAATATGGCGTACGAATCTCATTTAAGCTTGTTTAGCACGTCGTAATGAACCGTAATGGTGTGTTTTTGGCGCAAGGTTGCCAACCATTGTTCTTCTAGGTAGGTTTGGTAGTCGTTTACCACGGGACCTTTGTTGTATGTATAATCTGCTGGGTAATTTTCTTTGTTGTTCTCAAAGAATTCTTTTAAACCTTCTTTGTCTTTAGAGGCTTTGCTCCAAATAAGATCGTTGCAGATATTGAACAGCAGGATACCCTCGCGGTATTCGTTCATCAAGTAACCAAATGCTGGATATTTAGTTTCTAGTTGATTGTTTTCGTATTGGTAAAGACTATAATTGATAAAATCGTTGATAGAATCGTTGCCGTGTGGTTTTTCTTGACAGAATGCTTCCAAGTCTTTTTGGGTTAGCACTTGATTGGCAAAGGTTGCTATTATTCCGTCTTTTTTCCCTTTTTTAAACTTGTATTCTTTTTTTAGTTTGTCGATAAAACTTTGAAAAACTTCTTTGCGGCGTTCGTCCATGTTAATTTGGGTATTAAGCATGGGTTTGTAGTCGGCTAATGGACGAATAGAGCGTTTGCCTTGTAGTTGAAAAATGTGCCAACCGTATGGGGCTTGTACAGGTTCGCTAATTTGGCCCAGTTCGGTAAGCGCAAATGCGGCATTCTCTATCCATGGGTTGCTCATGCCAATGCCTAACCAAGGCAATTCACCACCCTTGGCAGCTGTATCGTCTTCTGAATTGTTGCGTGCCATGGATGCAAAGTCGGCACCTTCAACTAATGCTTGGTAAATTCGCATAGTAACCGCTTCTATAGCAACGCGTTGGGTTGAATCGGCGTATTCTGGAATGGCTTTGAATATGTGTGCTAATTTTACCTCTCCTTTAGATGGACGACGGTTGTGTAATTTAATGATGTGGTAGCCAAATTGGGTACGAACGGGTTGGCTAATTTCGCCTACTTTAAGGTTGTATGCCGCTCTTTCAAAGGGGAATACAAATTGTCCGCCTGTGGTATAGCCCAAATACCCTTTGTTCTCTACTACAGAGGGATCTTCTGATACCTCGGCAGCCACTTTAGCAAAGTCTTCTTTTTTTAGGCGCTTGCGTGCTTTTTGGGCTTTTTCTAACGCTTGTGCTTCTTCGTTGGGAAAATCGATGCGAAATAAGATATGGCTTACTTCGATGTCTTCTAAAAGGTGTTGATAGGCTTCCTGTACTAATTCATTGCGTTTTACCGAGTCGGTAAGGTATGGACCAATAAGTTGTTTGCGATAACCTTCTAACTCTTTTTGAAAGGCCGAGGCAGTATCGTATTTTTGAGCATATGCCTCTTCAACTTTTAGCTTAAAGTTGATAAACATATCCATGTACTGCTCGCGCGTTAGTTGTTGCGCTTGGTTGGTATTGTTTTTTTGGTAGTAATACTCAAATTCGTCTACCGATATGGCCTTATTATTTATGGTAATAAGGGTTTGAGCTACAGCCAAAGCTGTAGTCAAACCCATGCAAAGTATCAGGAATGTGCGTTTCATTATTCTCCTCTTGAATAGTTAGGTGCTTCTTGCGTAATGGTTACGTCGTGTGGGTGATTTTCTTTTACACCAGCAGCTGTAATACGGGTAAATTTCGCGTTGTGTAGTTCTTGAATGGTGCGTGCTCCGCAATAGCCCATACCCGAACGCAAACCACCTAAAAGTTGGTAAATAACTTCGTACAAAGTTCCTTTGTAAGGAACGCGTGCAGCGATGCCTTCTGGAACTAGTTTTTTAACGTCGTCTTCTGCATCTTGGAAATAACGGTCTTTTGAACCTTTTTGCATGGCTTCTAACGAACCCATACCACGATATGCTTTGAATTTACGTCCGTTGTAGATAATGGTAGCACCAGGAGATTCTTCTACTCCTGCCAATAGCGAACCAGCCATGATACAGCTAGCACCTGCGGCAAGCGCTTTTACAATATCGCCCGAGTAGCGAATACCACCGTCTGCAATAATAGGTACACCAGTGCCTTCTAGGGCTTTGGCTACGTCGTAAATAGCAGAAAGTTGAGGTACGCCTACGCCAGCAATAACACGGGTAGTACAAATAGAACCAGGTCCGATACCTACTTTTACGGCATCAGCGCCCGCTTCTACCAATGCTTTGGCTGCAGCGCCTGTAGCAATGTTACCTACTACAATATCAATTTGTGGGAATTTGGCTTTTGCCATTTTTAGGGTGTCGATAACCCCTTTAGAGTGACCGTGTGCGGTGTCAATGATGATGGCGTCAACGCCTGCCTCTACCAAAGCAGTAATGCGTTCTACGGTATCGCTAGTAACACCAACGCCTGCTGCTACGCGCAAACGACCTTTGGCGTCTTTGCAAGCCATGGGTTTGTCTTTGGCTTTGGTAATGTCTTTGTAGGTTACCAAACCAATTAGTTTGCCGTCTTTGTCTACAACAGGTAATTTTTCAATTTTGTTTTCTTGCAAGATTTGAGCAGCAGCTTCCAAATCGGTAGATTGTTGGGTGGTAACCAAGTTTTCTTTGGTCATAACCTCGTCAATCAATTTTTTGGTGTTGCGTTCAAAACGCAAGTCGCGGTTGGTAACAATGCCCACTAAGTAGTTGTTTTCGTCTACTACGGGGATGCCGCCAATGTGGTATTCTTTCATCAAAGCCAAGGCATCGGCTACGGTTTTTCCCTGACGAATGGTAACAGGATCGTAAATCATGCCGTTTTCGGCACGTTTTACAGCGTAAACCTGACGAGCTTGTTCTTCGATGCTCATATTTTTGTGGATAACGCCTATACCTCCCTCACGAGCAATGGCAATAGCCAATTTGGCCTCGGTAACCGTATCCATGGCTGCCGAAACAATGGGTGTTTTTAACTCGATATTGCGCGAAAAACGAGTGGTAAGCACAACGTCACGCGGAATAACTTCTGAATAAGCGGGAATGAGTAGGACATCGTCGAAAGTAAGACCGTCCATTACAATTTTGTCTGCAATAAATGACATAGCGGTAGACTTTTATAGAAAATTTATTGCATGCAAAAGTACAAAATAAGCCTGTATTTTCCTATAATTTTGCGTTAAATTTTGTAAGGTATCGCCTAAATTCTATAAAAAACGGGTTTACCATTCGTGTTTCATTCCATCAAACGATAAAATGGTATTGGAAAATTCGCTTTTTGCTTCGGCTAGTAGATGGTCGAGTGTAGCATATCGAGCCGAATAATGGCCTATAATGAGTTGTTTTACCTGTGCTTTTTGGGCAATCATGCCGGCTTGTTTGGCAGTTGAATGCAAGGTGGCTTTGGTACGAAAAGCTTCTTCTTCGGCAAAAGTGGCTTCGTGAAACAATACGTCAACGCCCTCAATAATAGGGATAATACGCTCTGTATAAGCCGTGTCGGAACAATAGGCGTAACTTTTTGCAGGCGTAGGTGCTGTGATAAAGCGACTGTTAGGAATAATGCGTCCGTCTTCTGTGGTAAAATCGGCTCCTTCTTTTAGGTGTTTAATGTCTTCGATGCCTACGTTGTAAAAATCCAATAATTCGCGATTCAAGTGGGGTTGACCTTCTTTTTCTTTGAATAGAAAACCACAGGTAGGCATGCTGTGAACCAATGGAATGGTTTGTACGGTTAGGCTGCGGTCTTGGTATATCACCTCATTTTTTAGTGGATTAAATCCTTCAAAATATACTTTAAAAGGTAGGTCTTTGCAAAAGTAGTCCAATTGCGCTTGCAAAACAGGATGCAAATCGGGGTGGGCATGAATGTAGATGTCGCCAGTATGATGCAACATGCCTAAGGTAGAGATTACCGATATTAGACCAAAGCAGTGGTCACCGTGTAGGTGCGATATAAACCAATGGTTCATGCGATTGGTTTTTACGTTGTATTTGCGTAGCTGAAATTGGGTTCCGTCTGCACAGTCTATTAAAAAACTTTTATCGTGCGTGTGTAACACTTGTGCACTAGAAAATCGACCAAATGAGGGAATGGCCGAACCGGTTCCTAATATGGTTAAATTAAAGTTCATAGCGTGACAAGAATAGGCGTTGGTCTTTATAAGTAATTTCTTGTTTATCAAGCAATAAACGGATAGTCTCTACGGTGTCTGATTGCTTGAAACTTACTTGTTCTATCAGTTCGTTGATGCTACAAGGTTGCTGCGCCAAAATGGCTTTAATTTGGCTAGCAACATCGGCTGGCTTGCTGCTGCTTCTTAGGCAATGGTCGCAAGCTTGGCAAGATGCAGAGTTGGTTTCGCCAAAGTAAGATAATAGGTATTGGCTACGGCAATGTTGGGTATCGGTGGCATAGCTCACCATGGCGTCAATGCGCTCTACAAATCGGCGTTTGCGGTTGTCGTACACCTCGGCATTAATTACTAATTGCTTGGTATCTACTCGTCCGCGGGTATATATAACGCACGGTATTTTTTGGTGCGGAATGTATTTTATAATGTGTTCGTGGCTAAGTTCGATTAGTCCTTGTAATACTTCTTGATGGGTTAGTTGGGCATGATCAGCCAAGGTGGTTTCGTCTACCGGAACTAATTCGGCAAAAACGCCTGTGTACGAACGCAAAATGGCTCCCATTACTTTTTCGGCCAATGGATGTAGGCGAATGTCGTATAGTTGATGGCGGGCGCAAGTAAACTGTACGCGGGTTTTAAATTCTAACTCGTCGTGGTATTCTATGTACCCGGCTAGCTCTAATATTTTAAGGGCATGGTGGGTTTGTTGTAGCGGTAGTTTAAAGTTTTTACAAAAAATGCCTAGGTTAAAATTAAAAATACTGCCCATGCAGCTACCTACTCCAACCTGTAAAAAATAGGCCAGTTTTTCGTACACTTCGGCAATGAATGTTTTTTCGGGAAAACTTTCTGTGATGCGTTTTTTTGCCTGAGTAATGTCGCTGTTGTTGTAAATAAGTACGCAGTAGGCTTTTTTTTCGTCACGACCCGCACGGCCCGCTTCCTGAAAGTAAGCCTCAATGCTATCGGGCATATCCATGTGCACTACGGTACGAACGTCTGCTTTGTCAATTCCCATACCAAAGGCATTTGTGGCTACCATAACCCTACAAGAACCCTCTTTCCATTGGTTTTGCCTGGTATCTTTTTCTGATAAGGGTAGTCCGGCGTGAAAAAAGTGCGCTTTAATGCCTTTTGATTGTAAGAACTCGGCTATTTCTTTGGTTTTCTTTCGGTTGCGAACATATACCACAGAACTGCCTGGAACGTTGTTTAAAATGCGTAATAGTTGTTGTAATTTATCTTCTGTATGGCGTACGCTGTAGCTTAAGTTGGGGCGATAAAAACTTTTGCGCAATACGTTGGGATGTTCAAATTGTAGCTGTAACTGGATGTCGGCTGCTACCTTAGGCGTGGCGGTGGCGGTAACGGCTAATACCGGTACGCCTGGTAATAACTTGCGTAAATCGGCAATGGCTCTGTAAGCAGGTCTAAAATCGTAGCCCCATTGCGAGATGCAGTGTGCTTCGTCTACGGCTATTAGGCTAATGTCTAGCTGAGGTAATCGTTCTAAAAATAATCGTGTACTTAATCGTTCGGGCGATATGTACAAAAACTTGTAGTGACCGTAAATGCAGTTATCAAAGGTTTTTTGAATATCGGCACTTTCCATGCCCGAGTAAATAGCTGCCGCTTTGATGTTTTTTGCTTTAAGATTGGCTACTTGGTCTTTCATTAAAGCAATAAGGGGGGTAATAACCAAACACATGCCTTCTTTGGCCATGGCAGGCACTTGAAAGGTGATGGATTTGCCACCACCCGTAGGCATAAGCCCTAGTGTGTCTTTGCCACTGCCAATAGAGGTTACAATATCGTGCTGAAGCGGCCTAAAATCCGAATAGCCCCAATATTGTTGCAATATAGCACGGTATTGAGGCATTAGATTAAGGTATTTTGATGTCTTTAATCATCAGTTGGATGCTTTTTTTGCCATTAAAGTTATTCTCTTCTAAGGTATAGCAAATGTGAAAAGGCATACCACTGTTGATGTATTTGATGGTATTTTCTGCGTCGTGGGCATTAAAGGCAATGCCACTCATGGTGGGGCCGCCGGTTAAATCGCGTACGTCTAATTTGATGTGTTTGTTTCCTTGGCCTACCAATCGGCAACGTTTTTGGTAATCCACTACGTTGTAGGTAACAAATACAGGTTTGTTATTGTCGGGCCCAAAGGGTGCAAAGCGTTGCAGGGTATTAAAGAACGTATGGTTAATCTCTGCAAAATGCAAGGCTGCATCAATATCAATCTGTGGTACTTGTTGCTCGGCGTGCAGGTTGTCTTCTACGTATTTTTGGAAACGTTCTTTGAACTCGGCAATGTTTTCTAGGCGCAACGTAAGCCCGGCAGCATAGGTGTGTCCGCCAAAGTTTTCTAGTAAGTCGCGGCACGAATCAATGGCTTTGTATAGGTCGAAGCCTAAAATAGAGCGGGCTGAACCGGTTGCAAAGCCATTGGATAGCGTAAGCACTACAGCAGGTTTGTAGTAGTGTTCGCTTAGGCGCGATGCTACAATACCTATAACTCCTTTGTTCCATTCTTGGTTGTACACCACAATAGAAGAGGTGCGTTCGTCTTGCGGAGTAGCATCAATGTATTTGCGTGCGTCTTCGGTGGCTTGCTTGTCTAAGTCTTTGCGTAATTGATTGTAGGCATCGATGCTTTCGCTTTTTTGACGAGCGGTTTCTTCGTTTTTGGCAATAAGCAGTTCAACCGCTTCGCGGCCCGAACTCATGCGGCCCGAGGCGTTAATACGTGGTCCTATTTTAAAGACGATGTCGCTGGTGCTAATGGGGGTATTTACCAAATCGCATAATTCCATAATGGCTTTTAACCCTACGCAAGGCGATGCGTTAAGTTGTTTAAGACCAAGGTACATCAGTGCGCGGTTTTCGCCCGTAATGGGAACGATGTCAGAAGCAATACTAACGGCCAATAAATCAAGCAATGGGGTTAGCTTAGACCATTCAATGTCGTTTTGAATGGCAAAGGCTTGCATAAGTTTAAAGCCTACGCCGCAACCCGATAAGTGTCCGTAAGGATAGGTAGAGTCTTCGCGCTTGGGGTCTAGTACCGCTACGGCTTGGGGTAATTGGTTGTCGGGCGTGTGGTGGTCGCAAATGATGATATCAATGCCTCTTTCTTTAGCATACGCTACTTTTTCGATAGCCTTGATGCCACAATCTAAAACGATGATAAGCTTAATGTCGTTTTCGGCGGCAAAGTCGATGCCTTTGTACGATACTCCATACCCCTCGTCGTTTCTATCGGGTATATAGAAATCGAGGTTAGAGGTGTAGTTTTGTAAAAATTTGTACACCAACGCAACGGCAGTAGTGCCGTCTACGTCATAATCGCCGTAGACTAAAATTTTTTGGTTAAGGTGTAGTGCTTGGTTAAGACGTTCTACCGCCTTGTCCATGTCGTTGAGCAAGAAAGGATCGTGTAGCAAACCTATCTCTGGATGGAAAAATGCATTGGCCTCTTGCATGGTGCAGATGCCCCTTTGTACAAGTAATTTGGCCAAGGTGCCCGAAATTCTGAGTTGTTGTGCAAGTGTTTTTCTACATGATTCTTCTTGATCGGTTAATTCGTTAATAATCCAATTTCGAAGCATATTATATTTATTTGTTTATAGCGAGAGAATGTGTAAATTTGCCGTTGCAAAAATACATTCGGTAAAGTTAACAATTTTTTTTGAGAATGATGGATGAAATAAAAAAAATAGTAGAAGTTTTGCAAGCTGGTGGTATCATTCTTTATCCTACCGATACGGTTTGGGGGATAGGATGCGATGCAACCAATGCCGAGGCGGTTCAAAAAATCTATCAATTAAAACAACGCTCCGATAGCAAATCGATGTTGTTGTTAACCGATAGCATGGCCAAGGTGCAAGCCTATGTTACTGATGTGCCCGATGTGGTGTGGGATTTGGTGGAATGTGCCGATAAACCGCTTACTATTATTTATCCAGAAGGCAGAAACGTTGCGACCAATTTGTTGGCTAGCGATGGCAGCATTGGTATTCGCATTACCAACGAAACTTTTTCTAAGCAATTGTGCATGCGTTTTAAAAAACCCATTGTATCTACGTCGGCTAATATTAGCGGAGAACCCACTCCTGCCTTTTTTGCCGAAATATCGGATGCTATAAAAAACGGTGTTGATTACGTAGTGCAGGCTAGGCAAGATGATAATGAAAAAAAATCGCCTTCTTCCATTATCAAATTTGAAAAAAATGGTACTTTTGTACTTCTTAGACCTTGATTTGTTAAGGTGTTTTGGTAAATAAAACTAATGATAGGAAGTAATACATACAATCGCCTGCTGGCGTGGCGCGAAAGAAACATCCCCATTCAGCGATTTATTATCTTTTTGAGCTTGTTGGTGGGAATCTCTACGGCATTAGCGGCTTGTTTGCTAAAATGGGCCATTCATGCCATTCAGCATCTTCTTACTACTAATTTTACTTTCTACTCAGAAAACTGGTTGTATTTGTTGTATCCTATTATAGGTATTATATTGGCCAGTTTGTTTGTGCGATACGTTGTAAGGGACGATATTAGCCACGGTGTAACCAAAATCTTGTATGCCATTTCGCAACGCAAAAGCATCATAAAACTGCACAACATGTGGAGTTCGGTGGTGGCCAGTTCTATTACCATTGGTTTTGGTGGGTCGGTAGGTGCCGAATCGCCCGTGGTGTTAACGGGTGCAGCCATTGGGTCTAATTTGGGTAGGGCCTTTAAAATGGACCAAAAAACCTTGATGCTGATGGTGGGATGTGGGGCTGCTGGTGCCATTAGTGGTATTTTTAAGGCTCCTATTACGGGGGTAGCCTTTACGCTAGAGGTGCTGATGCTAGATATGACCTTTTATTCGGTGGTTCCTTTGCTTATCTCGTCGGTAACCGCAACGGCCGTATCGTACTTTTTAATGGGAGATGAATTGATGTTCCCATTACAAAGTGAGGCCTTTGCCTTGGATAGGATTCCGTATTACGTGCTATTGGGTATTCTGTGTGGGTTTGTGTCGCTGTATTTTACGCGTGGTATGAATTGGATGGAGGGGATTTTTAGAAAGCTAGAAAAACCTTGGAAAAAAATACTATTGGGTGGTATTCTGCTTAGCTTGCTTATTTTCTTGCTGCCTCCGTTGTATGGCGAGGGGTACGATAGCATTAACAGCTTGCTTAATTTGGATTATACCCGTTTGCTAGAAAATAGTTTGTTTTACGAATATCGCTACAATGTTTACTTTGTAATAGGCTATTTTGTCCTGATTGTACTACTTAAAATATTTGCATCAGCAGCAACCAATGGAGCGGGGGGTACAGGTGGTTTGTTTGCGCCTTCGTTGTTTGTAGGGTGTATTACAGGCTATATTTTGGTGTTGTTATTGCAACAAATAGGGGTAGAATTGCCTGCTCAAAATTTTGCATTGGCAGGTATGGCCGGGCTGATGTCGGGTATTATGCATGCCCCCTTAACAGGTATATTCTTAACGGCCGAATTGTCGGGTGGTTATGATTTATTTATGCCACTGATGATTGTTTCGGTGTTCTCGTTTATTACCATTTATATTTTTGAGCCTCATAGTTTGTACGCTATGCGATTGGCACAAAAAGGCGAATTGGTAACGCACCATAAAGATAAGGCGGTGCTAAGTTTGTTAAAAACAGAGAATTTAATCGAAACCGATATGCGACCCATAGCGCCAGAGGCCATGTTGGGCGATTTGGTAAAAATTATGTCTGTGTGCAATCGCAATGTATTTCCTGTAATAGATAACGATGGTATTTATTTGGGCGAGATTAGGGTAGAGGAAGTGCGCAATATCATGTTCCGCCCCGAATTGTACCAACGTTTTAATATGCAAAAACTGATGGTGTCGCCACGCGAACGGGTAGATGTTAACGATTCGATGGAAGTGGTGATGAAAAAATTTGAACAAAGCAATGCATGGAACTTGCCCGTATTAGATGGCAAGAAATATGTAGGTTATGTTTCAAAATCTAAAATTTTTAGTGCCTATCGTAGCGTTTTGGTAGAATTCTCTGACGAATAATCTTCTTTTTTTACCTTTTTCTTCTTTTTTATCATTTTTTATGTACCTTTGCCATCGCAAAAAAAAGAATAAAAGGCCTTTACTGTTTTTTTGCTTGTATTTTAGATCCATAGGGGGTGCCTTACTTTCAGGCTGAGATTATACCCATTGAACCGGATACGGATAATGCCGAAACCGGGAAGAATGCGTCTCCTTTGTGTATCACTATTGTTTAACTTCCAAAAGAAAAGGAGATGTTTAGCATGAAAAAAATCTATTGCTTTGCAGTTTCTGGTTGTTTCTGTTTGATGAGTTGGGCAACAAATGTTGATTCACTACGACAGTACGACTTAGAAGAAATTAGTGTTAGCGCAACGCGCGTTAATGTAGAAACACCGGTAGCTTTTACCGATGTGAGTGGCGACGAAATTGTGGCCAAAAATTATGGGCAAGATGTGCCTTATTTACTTCAATTAACCCCTTCTATGGTGGCAACTTCGGATGCTGGAGCAGGGGTGGGTTACACCGATATTCGCATGCGTGGTTACGATGGTACCCGCATCAATGTTACTACCAATGGTGTGCCCATGAACGATGCCGAAAGTCATAAAATGTATTGGGTAGATACCCCCGATTTGCTATCGTCTGTGGGGTCTATGCAAATACAGCGTGGCGCTGGCACGTCAACTAACGGGTCTGGTGCTTTTGGCGGTTCCATTAGTATGACCACCGATAATTTGCCTACTCGTTTTGGCGGATCGGCCGAAATGTCGTACGGTTCGTTTAATACCAATAAGCAGGCGGTGCGCGTTTCGTCTGGTTTGTTGGGTGGCAAATGGGCGGTTGACGGACGCTTATCGCACGTTTACTCGGATGGTTACATGGAACGTGCTTTTGCCAATATGGGGTCGTATATGCTGCAGGCCGCTTATTTAGGCGAAAATACCTTGGTTAAACTGTTGTCGTTTGGTGGGGTAGAGCGTACCTACAATGCGTGGGACGGTATTACCAAAGAGCAAATGGAAAAGAACCGTCGCTACAATCCTTGTGGCGAAATTACCGATGCCGAGGGTAATGTGATTGGCTTTTACAAGGATCAAATCGATAACTACGTTCAAATCAACAATCAGTTGGTGCTGAATCATCGCATTAATGCGTTGTGGAAATTGAATGCTACCCTGCATTATACCTATGGTAATGGCTATTATCAGCAGTATAAAAACAATCGCGATTTGTACACCTACATGTTAACCGATTTGCTGGATAAGGATGGTAACACCTTAGAAGAAAGCAATTTGGTGCGTAAAAAGGCTATGTTTAATCATTTTGGCGGGTTGGTTAGCTCGGTAAACTACAACAACCAGGTGGTTGATTTAAGTATGGGATTGGCATGGCATACGTATGGTGGCGACCATTACGGCGAGGTGCTAGAGGTGGCATCGGCTAGTAATTTTACCCAACCAAGGGAATATTATCGCAATACATCGTTTAAACACGACGGCAATGTGTTTGCCAAAGTAAATTGGCAAGCTTTTAAAGGCTTTTTTGTGTATGCTGATGTTCAGTATCGTTTTGTAAATCAAAAAATTACAGGTAAAGACGATGTGTACGATTACGCTACAGGCGATATGTTGCAAATGAACCTAGATGAGTACTTTCATTTTTTGAACCCCAAAATTGGTTTAACCTATCAGTTTGAAAAGTACCATACGGCTTATGCTTCGGTTGCTTTGGCCAACCGAGAACCTACTCGTAAAGACTTTACCAATGCGCCTGTTGGCGAGCTTCCTAAAGCCGAACATTTGCTAGATTTAGAATTTGGATACCAATTTAGGCACAAGTATGTAACGGCAGGTGTCAATTTTTATTACATGTGGTACAAGGACCAATTGGTGCTAACAGGAGCACAAAATCCAGATACCTATGAGGCACTTTATACCAATGTAGATGATAGTTACCGCAGGGGTATTGAGTTAACCATCGATGCTAAACCATTGTCGTGGTTAAGTGTAGGGGGTAATGTAACCTTAAGCCAAAATGTTATTAACGATTATACCGAGTACGTGTACAACGACGATACCTGGCAAACTGAGGCCAACTACATAGGTCAGTCTACCATTGCCTACTCGCCATCGGTAATTGCCGGTGTATATGCCGATTTTCATACCCATGGTTTTAGGGGAGTATGGCGTACACAGTATGTGGGTAAACAATACATTACCAATGGCATGAACGAGAATCTAGCGTTAGATGCATATTGTACATCGTCTGTAGATTTATCGTACACCTTGCCTTTGGGTAATAAACGCGATATACGTTTTGGCGTGTTGCTGAATAATATTTTTAACAGCATGTATTGTAGCAATGCCTTTGCTTATTCGGCCATTTATGGCGGGGAACGTTACGACGAAGCGTATTATTTCCCTCAAGCAGGATTTAATGCATTGGCTAATGTACGCTTTAACTTTTAATGCCTAAAAAAATCAACGAATCAACATGAATTGGACACTTATTTTGCAAATAGTAGGTACAACCTTGGGCTTGTTGTATTTGTATTTAGAATACAAAGCCAGTATTTGGTTGTGGCTGATAGGGCTGATTATGCCATTGGTACACGGTATGCTCTATTTTTCTAAAGGATTGTATGCCGACGCCATGATGAATGCCTATTATGTGTTAGCAGGCTTATATGGCTGGATGGTATGGAAACATAAAAAACCAGCTGGCAAGCAATTGGCTATTACCCATACACCTTTTCCGGTAGGTGTTAAATTGGCAGGCGTATATGTGTTGCTACACGTAGCCTTATTTTGCTTCTTGTACTTTTGCACCGATAGCAAAGTGCCCTTTCTAGATAGTTTTACTACGGCATTAAGCATGGTTGCCATGTGGATGCTATCGCGTAAGTACGTAGAACAATGGTTGATTTGGTTGGTCGTAGACTTGGTAACCGTAGGGCTTTATTTTTATAAGGGTATTCCCATTACCGCAGGTTTGTATGCCATTTATTGTGCTTTGGCCGTGGCGGGCTATTTGCGTTGGAAACGCATGATGCTTACTCCGTCAAATCAATAGGTAGGCGATCGCCTTGTGCTGCATTGGGGGGTGCAATGCGTAAAAAGCGTGCCATAGAGGGGGCAAAAGCCGTAGCAGGTATGTTATCTGTAACCTTTGTGGCAGGCATTTTCCAACCCCACAAGTACAAGCAAGTGGTGGTGTTGTACGGAGAGTAAAACCCAGTGGGTTTATCGTTCTTATCAACTTCGTACCAACCTGGCAATAAACTAAATAATATATCGCCCGACGAGTTGGCATGAAAAGCATAGCGCAATTGTTGCGCTCCTATAAAGGCCGCGTTAAGTTGAAACGAACTGCTAACATTCATGATACCAGGAATGGTAGATAGAAAATTAATGGCAGTTTGTTGTACTTGGCGTAGGTCTTTATTTTGTTCTTCTATTAGCTTACGATTTAGGTAAATATTGCCATTTTCTGCCCCTAATACCCAATTGTGTTTGCCGTAGTGTGCCATCAGGTAGGCATTGAGCAAGGCCATGTATCGGTAGGTACAGAACGATTTAGATGGAATGCGGGGGTTGTTGGGCTGCTTATAAGCGGTTTGGCGGGTGCCGGTAAGGTACACTAGTACTTGGTCTTTGCCAAAATGTTTGTCTAAGAAGTCTAGAAACGCTCCTAACTCTTTGTCTAGGCGAAGATAAGCATCTTCTAACTCTATCGACATGGGCGCTGAGGTTTGCGTATAAAGGGGTTGCAACGAGAATTGTAGCAAAAGCATATCGGGCCAGATGTCTTTACCTATGCCGTAGTTTTGGATGGCCTGCATGGCCAAATCGGCTACCATGCTGTTGGCGTAAGGGGTGGTTGCAAACTGTTTGTACTTGTTCTTTCCGTAGCAGAATTGTGCCAAATCGTAGGCAAACGTTTTGGTTTTGCTGGTGCTAATAGCATGGTATAGTGCAGGAATACCCAATGGCTCCCATCTGTTTGCCAAGTAGTCGTCGGCGGTTTTTCCTGCCCATGATGGCAGTGCCGTTTGGTAGTATGATGAGGTGTTCCATCTGCCTGTTTCGGGGTCCATCCATAGGGCTAATCCGGTATGCCCTGCTTGCAAAGTGGCGGCTGTGGGGTCTATGGCAATGGATACAATGTTGGATTTGCCCATACTGGCCTCGTCTAGTTGGTCGGTAAGGGTAGAGGCTTGCAGGCGATGTGCCGAGTAGGCTGGACTTAATCCAAACGAGTGTGCTGTGGCATCTAGGCAAATCGAAGACGATTTGGCTGCATTTCTATTAAATAACGTGTTGCCTGCAATGCCATGTACATAGGGTATCGCTCCTGTATAAAGGGTGGCTATATCGGCAGCCATGCCTGCACTTTGATAACCGTAGTCTACGTTTTCTAGGCAGGTGCTTTCTTGTATAAGGCGTTTAAACCCTTTTGTCGATAACTCGTTTTTAAAAAAGGTAAGGTAATTGTGGTTTAGCCCATCAATGCTAATGCCGATAATTACTTTTGGGGGTATGGGGGTTGATTGACCGTATATAAAGTGGCTAATGCCAATAAGTAGTAATAGCAAAAAGCAGACTTTTTTCATAATAAGGGTAGGCAATTTCTTATGGAATCCAAATTCCTTTTCCTTTACGTTTTACAACGGGCTCCTCTTCTGTACAGTCAATAATGGTAGAGGGCTCTAATTCGCCTTCTCCGCCATCTATAACGCAATCTACCCTGCTTCCGTAAAGTTCTTCCATTAACTCTGGGTTAGTACTGTATTCGGGTTCGTCTTCGTTTACTATAATAGACGATGATAAAATGGGGTTGCCCAAAGCTTCTACCAAGGCTAATGCAATGTTGTTGTTGGGAATACGAATGCCTACCACGTTTTTTTTCTTAAAAAGTTTGGGTAGGTTGCTATTGCCTTTAAGTAAGAAGGTAAATGGCCCAGGGAGACAAGATTTTAGTTGCTTAAATAGCTGATTGTCAATAAATGAGTAGTTGCTAACGTGGCTAATGTTACTGCATACAAACGATAGGGGCATTTTTTCGGGATTGATATTCTTAATGGCACAGATACGCTCTACCGCCTTGGCGTTGGTAATGTCGCAACCAAAAGCGTATAGGGTATCGGTGGGGTAGATAATAATGCCTCCACTTCTTAAAATTTTTACCACGTCGTTAATGTCGCGTGGATTGGGATTATCTTCGTATAATTTGATAATCATATCGTTTAGTATAGTTGTAGTAAATCGGTTTCTGACGTAGCAATAGAATCGGTTACGGCTTCTTCTGGCAAGTATATGGGTTTTACTTGTTTTTCTTTTACCACCATAATTTCGTTGGCTTCATTAGGATAGGCCTTTTTTAACGCGTTGCTCCAAACAACCGCCTCTGCATAATGGGTAAAATCGCCTATACGTACTTTCCAAAAGGGTGCTTGGTATTGCACATATACGTGGTGCTCGGGGTAGGCCTCTTCTAAATCTGTTTTCCACTGAAACGCTTGTTCTTTTGCTTTGCGCGATGCATTGCTAGAATAAATTTGCACACGATACCCAGTGGCAGAAATGGTTTTTTCTGCTAAGGTGATAGTTTCTTTGTTTTTTTCTTGGTACAATAAACTATCTAACGTGGCATTTTGGTGAATGGTGACTACACCTGTTTGTGCTTGCAAGGCCATTCCCATTACTATGCAAGCTACCGCTACTAGCAATTTTTTACAGTTCATATTTTCTATTCTAGTTACAAACTCCACTCAAAACCATCTTTTGTGTCTTTGATGCTAAAACCAAGGGCGGTAAGTTCGTTGCGAATTTTATCGGATGTTGCCCAATCTTTGTTGCGTTTAGCTTCTAAGCGCATATTCAGCAAAAGGTCGATGGCTTGTTTGTAGGCATCGTTAGAACCTGCACTTGCCGTTTCGCTTTGCAAACCAAATAGATCTTCGATAAAGAGTTTACATGTTTCTTTTAATTCGGTTAGGTCTGCTTGGCTAATGGTAGCCTTGCCATCGTGAACCATGTTAATGGCTTTGCATGCTTCAAATAAATGAGCAATGGCAATGGGCGAGTTAAGGTCGTCGTTCATGGCTTCCTCTAGTTTTGCGCGCAAACCTGCTGTTTGGACGGTAGAAGTAGCCGATGCGTTTAATTTTTGCAAGCGATCGTAGGCTTCCATTAGGCGTTGCAATCCTTTTTCTGATGCTTGCAAGGCTTCGTTGCTAAAGTCTACGGTGCTGCGGTAGTGGGCTTGCAAAATAAAGAAACGAATGGTCATGGGGCTATACGCTTGCGCTAGCAAGGGGTGGGTGCCGTTAAATAGTTCGTCAAGTGTAATAAAGTTGCCCAACGATTTGCCCATTTTTTGACCATTGATGGTAATCATATTGTTGTGCATCCAATAGCGTGCCGATTCTTTGCCCAATGCTGCGGTAGATTGTGCAATTTCGCATTCGTGGTGAGGGAACATCAAGTCCATGCCACCGCCGTGAATATCAAACTCTTCGCCTAAATATTTGCAACCCATGGCAGAGCATTCCATGTGCCAACCAGGGAAACCGTCGCTCCAAGGCGATGGCCAGCGCATAATGTGTTCGGGTTGTGCCTTTTTCCAAAGGGCAAAGTCCATGCTGCGGCGTTTCTCGCTTTGGCCGTCTAATTCGCGGGTGGTTTCTAGCAATTCGTCAATGTTGCGGCCCGATAGTTTGCCGTAGTGGTAATCTTTGTTGTATTTTTCAACATCAAAGTAAACCGAACCTTCGCTTACGTAAGCATAGCCTGCGTCCAAAATCTTTTGGGTAAAGGCAATTTGTTCAATGATGTGACCCGATGCGTGAGGCTCGATGCTAGGAGGTAGCACGTGCAAAGCCTCCATGTTTTTGTGGTAACGGTTTAAGAAATATTGTACCACTTCCATGGGTTCTTTTTGTTCCAAACGTGCTTTTTTGGCAATCTTGTCTTCGCCTTCGTCGGCATCGTGTTCTAGGTGGCCTACGTCGGTAATGTTACGCACATAACGTACCTTATAGCCTAAATATTGCAAGTAACGGAATAAAAGGTCAAAAGTAATGGCGGGGCGAGCGTGACCCAAGTGGGCATCGCCGTATACGGTAGGTCCACATACATACATCCCTACTAGCGAATCGTGCAAGGGGATAAACGTTTCTTTTTTACGTTTTAATGTGTTGTAGATTGATAGTTTATGTTCCATAATGTATAGTTGCTTGTTGCGATTGCAAAGATAATATTTTTTTGTTTAATTGTTTAGATGATTCGTTGTTTAATCGTATGGCAGAATGACTACCTTGCTTATCCTTACAATCGTTTCCAAAAAATAGAATGCAGGATTTGCATTTTTAGTAGAATTAACGTACTTTTACTGCATTGTAATAAAATTATTCACCTTAAATCATATTGTATGAAAAAAACATTACTTCTTGTAACCATGCTGTGTGCAAGTTTATTTGCCATGGCAGACGTGACAACGTCGCCAGCGGTAATTCCGTTGGATTATGATGGTCAAATTGTTATTACATTTGATCCTACTGGTACAGATATGGCCGGTAAAACAAATTGCTATGCCTATACCGGTGTAACGACTACCGAAAAGGGTGCTTGGCAATGTGCTCCCGAATGGGGCACTACAGCTTGGGGTGCTGATCATGCAAAATACCTTTGTACTAAATCGGGCAGTAAATGGGTATTTACCATTTCGTCGCTAGAAGATTTTTACACCTGTGCTGCTGGTCAAAACATGACAGCGATTAACATCTTGTTCCGTACAGCCGATGGCAAAAGCCAGACAGGCGACATTACCCTTCCTTTTAACTTTGAAGAAAAGGAACCTACTGTAAAAGCACGTCCATCTGGCATTACAGAAGGTATTTTTTACGATGCTACCGATGCTTCTAAAGTAACCGTATCGTTGTACATTGCTCCTAGCAAAAGCGGTGTAACGGCCAAGAATGTGTACATTTATTGCGATGCCAATAATTGGACTGCATCAAACGATTATCAATGCTATAAAGATGGCAACTACTTTTGGTATACTTTTACTGGTTTAACACCTGGAAAAGAATATGCTTATCAATATGCTATTAAAAAATCGGATGGCGTGTTTACCTTGTCGTCAGATCCTTATTCTACCAAAGTGTTGCACCCCGATGATAAATGGGAACCCAAACAACAAGACCCTACCTTAATGGATTATCCCAAAGGTGCTATAGGTTATGTAACCGTGTTGCAACCGGGAAAAGAAGCCTTTAAGTGGAGCAATGCTACCTTAAACTTTAAACGTCCAAATAAGGATAACTTGGTTATTTATGAGTTGTGGGTGAATTCATTCTCTAAACAACGCAATTACAAAGAAATTTTAAACAGATTAGATTATATTGAAAACTTAGGTGTAAATGCCATTGAATTTATGCCTCTTTGCGAGTTTGAAGGTAACTTAAGTTGGGGGTATGCTCCTAACCACTATTTTGCGTTGGATAAAGTATATGGTCCAGAAAACGACCTAAAAGAATTGATTGACGAGTGCCATAAACGCGGTATTGCGGTTATCTTAGACATGGTGTACAACCATACCAATGGCCAACACCCCTTTGAAATGATTTATGGCGGTTATGCAGGTATCTCTGATAACCCCTATTACAACGATAAACAACACCTTCCTCAGGGACAAGTTGACGATTGTTTTAATGATATATCGCACGTAGATTATGTAAGAGACCACTTAACAGCTGCGCTAAACTATTGGTTAGAAGAATTTAAATTTGACGGTTTCCGTATGGACTTGTCGCACGGTTTCTGTACCACCAACTGCAACGGTCGTCAAGCGCTTATGAAACACTACTACGAAAAAGGTGTAAAAGCTGTTCATAACGATGGCTACTTTATTTTGGAACACTGGCACGAACAAAACGGTGAAAAGAACAATTATGTAAACCAAGGTATGATGTGTTGGGAAAATACCAACAATGCTTATAGCCAAGTAGCTATGGGTTGGTTAAAAGAAGGCGATGCTTTGAATAATGCTAATAACGATGGTTATGTAAGTTATGTAACCTCGCACGACGAACAACGTCCTTTCTGGAAAGCTAAAACCTATGGAAATGGAACCATTAAATCGAACGAGAAAACCCGTTTGGCACGTGTTCCTGCTACGGTAGCGATGTGTGTTATGTTGAATGGTCCTCAGATGATTTACCAATTTGACGAATTGGGTTACGATTTCTCGTTCTGTTCTAATGCAGCCGCTACATCGGGTAATAATAAAAACAAAGGCGAATCTCCTTGTCACGACACGGATGCTAAACCCTTGCCAGAAACCTATGGTTGGTTCCAAAATGCAGATCGTATGAATGCTTACCAAAAATTGGGTCAAATTATTCAATTGCGTACCAAATTAGCCCCTAAAACATTTGAAGGCAATCCAACTAGCAGCGATTTGGGCACAGGTAAAGCGTTGCGTAGCGTAATTTGGGGAACTGGAAATAGCCGTATCTTTGTGTTGGCTAACTTAGGAACCACAACTCAATCGTATACCTTGCCTACAGGTAATAACTGGTACGATTATTTAGCAGGTAGCACCCAAGTATTGTCGGGCGGTAAAAACATGAGCATTGCTGCAGGCGATGTAAAAGTATTTACAGCCACCAAATATACCTTGCCATCTGTACCTAATAAATACGATTATCTAGGCATTGGCGAACTAGAAGAAGCGCCTAAAGCTACGATTTATCCTTCGGTAACATCAGATTTTGTAACGATTGATGCCGAAGAAGAAATCTCGGATGTAAAATTAGTGGCTTTGTCGGGTCAAACCTACGCACCTAAGTTCACAGAAGAAGGTTTGGTAGATGTGCGTGCTTTTGATGCTGGTTTGTACTTGTTGGTAGTGCGCTTTGAAAGCTACGAAACCGCGTTCAAGATTATAGTAACCGATTAGTCAATTAGTCGATTAGTCATAAAAAAAGGACCCATCTTAAAATGGGTCCTTTTTTATTATATTACTTCAATTCCTTGTTCTTCGCAAAGCTTTAAGCTTAATTCTTTTAGCTTGTATTTTTGGATTTTACCACTACCAGTAAGTGGGAAACTATCTACAAAGAATACGTATTTAGGAATTTTGTAGCGGGCAATTTTGCCTTTGCAATAGTCGCGTACATCTTCGGGTTCTAGTTTAGCACCTTCTTTTAAGATGATAAAGGCACCTACTTCTTCGCCGTATTTTTTAGAAGGAACAGCGGCAACCTGAACGTCGCTTACGCCTTCTAGGTGGTATAAGAACTCTTCGATTTCGCGTGGGTAGATATTCTCGCCACCCCTAATAATCATATCTTTGATACGACCGGTAATGCGGTAGTAGCCATCTTCGTCTTTTACGCCCAAGTCGCCCGAGTGTAAGAAACCATTTTTGTCGATGATTTCGGCCGTGGCACTGGGGTTTTTGTAGTATCCTTTCATTACGTTGAAACCACGGCAGCACATTTCACCTTGGACCCCTGGAGGACAAATTTCGCCGCTTTCGGGGTCGATTACTTGTACCTCTACAAACGGATAGTCGCGACCTACGGTGGTGCAACGTTTTTCAAAACTATCGTGGATGGTAGTTTGGGTCATACCAGGCGAGGTTTCGGTAAGTCCGTACACGCTGGTAATGGTCATGTGCATTTTGTCCGATACTTGGCGCATTAGCTCAACAGGACAAAGCGATCCTGCCATAATACCCGTGCGTAGGCATGTTAAATCGAACATGTTAAACATGGGGTGATTTAACTCGGCAATGAACATGGTAGGAACCCCATAAAGGGCGGTACAACGTTCTTGGTGAACGGATGCCAACACTACCAATGGGTCAAATTTTTCTACCATTACTTGCGTACAACCGTGGGTTAAGCAGTTCATGGTGGCCAAAACTACCCCAAAGCAGTGGAATAAGGGCACGCATACGCATAATTTATCGTTGCTGGTAAAGCCCATGTGTTCGCCCGTAAAGAATCCATCGTTAGCGATGTTGTAGTGGGTAAGCATAACGCCTTTAGGAAAACCGGTGGTACCCGAGGTGTATTGCATGTTTACCACGTCGTGGCAACTTACTTGCTTCTTGGCTTCAATTAATTTTTCGTCCGATATAGAACTGCCTAAAAGCAAAATTTCGGCGGTATTGTACATACCACGGTGTTTTTCTTGCCCAATGTAGATGATGTTTTTCATCTTAGGGAAACGGTCGCTTTGCAATTTGCCACGTTGGCAGGTTTTTAACTCGGGCAACATTTTATAGGTCATGTCGACGTAGTCGCATTCCCATGTGCCGTCAATGATGCAAAGCGTGTGCATATCCGAGTGTTCGCAAAGGTATTCCAACTCGTTTTGCTTGTAGTTGGTGTTTACGGTTACACAAACCGCGCCAATGCGAGCGCATGCGTATAAGAAGGTAAGCCAATCGGGTACATTGGTAGCCCATAGGCCTACGTGTGTGCCTTTTTCAATGCCAATGGCAAGCATACCTTTGGCAAGATGGTTAACACGTTCGTCAAATTGTTTCCAAGTAAAACGTAAACCACGGTCGGCGTATACAATGTAGTCTTTATCGGGTGTTTTTTCTGCCCAATATTCTACCCATTCGCCTAGGGTTCTGGTGGAAAGTTCGTATGGTTGTTGCATGGTTCTATTAGAATGGGGCATATACTACCGCCAAAATTTTGGCAGGTTGGGTAGCATACACCAAGTGTTCTACAATTGAATCGTAGTAAATGCTGTCGCCTTGTTCCAATACGTATTCGGTTTGGCCGTATTTAATTCTTACTTGGCCTTCTAGTACGTAAATAAATTCTTCGCCTTCGTGCGATGATAGGAGCAAGCTATCGGTAGCAGCGGGTTCTATGTTGATGATAAAAGGCTCCATGTTACGACCTGCTTTGCTTTTGGCAAGCGACATAAAGTCTAGGTGCGAGTTAGAACGGCTTTTGGTATTAGAGGTGCTAAGGCATTTGTCGCTAACGCCCCCACGGCAAATTTCGGGTCCTAGGTTATCGCTATCGTCTAAGAATGTGCCCAAACGAACGCCCAAGGCGCGTGCTATTTTAATAAGGGGTGATAACGATGGAATGTTGGTATTGGCCTCAATTTCGGCAACCAACGATAATTCTAGGCCACTATTGGCTGCTAACTCCTCTTGCGACATTTTGCGGGCTTCGCGGAAGCCTTTAATCTTGTCTCCTACTAATTTTTTATTTGTCATAGTTAAAATGAATTATCTGTAATTTTGAGAGCGCAAAAATAATCAATTTTTCTGTCTTGAGGCAGAAAAATTGATAAATTATAATATAAAATACAATTTTGCTTAATTATTTTTGATTTTTACGGCCTTTTGCCTTTGGTTTAGCATCGCCCGCCTCTGCTATAATCTGCAAGCAGTCTTGATAGGTAAGTGTGCTAGGCTCGCATCCCTTGGGTAACTTGTAGTTGGTTTTATTTTTGCACAAGTATACTCCGTATCTACCATTCAGCAAGCGCATATCGGTATCTTCGTCAAATACTTTTACCACTTTGTTGGCTTCGGCATTGCGTTTAGCGGTAATTAGTTCGATGGCTTCTTCTAGTGTAATAGACATGGGGTCTAGTTCTTTAGGAATAGAACAGAACAAACCGTTGTGCGCAATGTAAGGGCCAAAACGACCTACGCTGGCTTTTATTTCTTTGTCCTCCCATGTGCCAATGGTGCGGGGCAGTTTGAACAATTCTAGTGCTTCTTCTAGGGTGATGGTTTCTAGGCTTTGACCCGCTTTAAGCGATGCAAATTTGGGTTTCTCGCTGTCGGTAGCGCTGCCTATTTGTGCCACTACGCCAAAACGGCTAATTTTTACCGATACTTCTTTGCCAGATGCAGGGTCGATGCCCAAAATACGTTCGCCCACGCGGTGTTCGGTACGTTCTTTGCTAGAGGTTTCGATAAGTGGGTGGAAAACCTTATAAAAATTATCGATGGTGGTTTTCCATGCTTCTTTGCCTTCGGCTACAAGGTCTAACTCTTGTTCAATGTTGGCCGTAAAGTTATAATCTAGTATATAGTTAAAGTGGTCTTGCAAGTAATCGTTTACTACCATACCCGTATCGGTGGGGAATAATTTGGCTTTTTCGGTGCCTACGGTTTCGGTTTGTTGTAGGTCTGATAGTTGGCCGTTTTGCAATCGCAATACGTTATAAGTGCGTTGTTCGCCCTCGCGGTCTGTTTTAACTACGTATTCGCGGTTTTGAATGGTGCTGATGGTGGGAGCATAGGTAGATGGACGACCAATGCCCAATTCTTCCATTTTGCGTACCAACGATGCCTCGGTATAGCGGGCAGGGCGTTGCGAAAAACGTTCGGTACAATCAATTTGTTGGTAGGTAAGCGCATCGCCTGCTTTTAAGGCAGGTAGCAAGGTAGTGCCCTCTTGTTCTTCTTCGTCGTCGCGACCTTCCATGTACACCTTTAAAAAACCATCAAATACCAATACTTCGCCCGTGGCAATAAAGTTTTCGTTGCTACCTGTAATACCAATGGTAATGGTGGTTTTACTAAGTTCTGCATCGGCCATTTGCGATGCCACGGTACGTTTCCAAATTAGTTCGTACAAACTTTTTTCTTGCTTGGTACCGCTAATGGTATGCTCGCTAATGTAGGTAGGACGAATGGCTTCGTGCGCTTCTTGTGCCCCTTTTGCTTTGGTGGTATAATTGCGTACTTTGCTGTAATTTTCGCCAGCAAATGCGGTAATTTCTGCTTTGGCAGTGTTTAGAGCCAAGGCCGATAAGTTTACCGAGTCGGTACGCATGTAGGTAATTTTACCGCTTTCGTAAAGTCGTTGTGCAATAGACATGGTTTGCGAAACCGAAAAACCTAACTTGCGCGATGCCTCTTGTTGAAGCGTAGAGGTGGTAAAAGGAGCAGCAGGCGTGCGTTTGGTAGGACGTGTGGTAACGTCGCTTACGCTAAATTGTGCATCTTTGCATGTTTGCAAAAAGGCCTGTGCCTCTTGTTTGGTGGCAAAACGTTTAGCTAATTCGGCTTTTACCTCGTTGCCGCTGGCGGTGGTAAATAGAGCTGTTACTTTGTAGCTAGACTCTGCCTTAAAATTGCGAATTTCGCGTTCGCGCTCTACAATTAGTTTTACGGCAACCGATTGTACACGGCCTGCCGAAAGCGATGGCTTGATTTTTTTCCACAAAATGGGCGAAAGTTCAAACCCTACTATGCGGTCAAGTACACGGCGTGCTTGTTGGGCATCTACTAGGGCCAAGTCTATTTGACGTGGATTTTCGATAGCCGATAGAATGGCATTTTTGGTAATCTCGTGGAATACAATACGCTTGGTGTCTTTTTTTGCCAAGTCTAGTACTTCAGATAAGTGCCATGAGATGGCTTCCCCCTCGCGGTCTTCATCGGATGCCAACCATACGGTATCGCATTCTTTTACTTTTTTCTTTAAATCGGCTACCAATTTCTTTTTATCGGCAGGAATTTCGTAGATGGGTTCGTATTGTTTTTTAAAATCGATGCTAATGTCTTTGGTTTTTAAATCGCGTATATGGCCATAGCTAGATAAAACCTCAAAATCGGGTCCTAGAAACTTCTCGATGGTTTTTGCTTTGGCTGGAGATTCGACAATAACAAGATTTTTTCCCATAATCTACACGTTTTCTGTGGTTAATTGGCGGCAAAGGTACAAAAAAAATGAGAGTTGAAAAAGGAGAAAGGAGAAATAACAAAAAATCTCAACACTAGGTTGAGATTTTTTTGATGCTGATTTGCTTATTCGCTTCGCGACGTGATTACGTCTACTAGCGACAAGTGACTAGTGACAAGCGACAGTTTATCTGGGTAATACTTCTACTTTTAGTTTGGCGTAGGCGCGTTCGGCACGTTCTAGGGCTTTTTCTACGGTTTCGTCGGTGGCAAGAATCACGCCTAAACGACGATGGTGTTTTACTTCGGGTTTACCAAAGAAACGGATTTGTACGTTCTCTTCTGATAATACTTCTTCTAGGTTGCTAAATACCACTTTGTCGGTATCGCCGTGTACCACAATGGCTTTAGATGCCGATGCGCCAAAGAAACGAACCGATGGAATGGGCAATCCTAAAATGGCGCGTGCATGTAGCGCAAATTCAGAAAGGTCTTGCGATATCATGGTAACCATACCCGTATCGTGTGGACGAGGCGAAACTTCGCTAAAGATAACATCGTCGCCGCAAATAAACATTTCTACGCCAAAAATACCCCAGCCACCTAGTGCATCGGTAATGGCTTTAGCAATGGCTTCTGCTTTTTCTAGGGCAATGGGCGACATGGCTTGTGGTTGCCACGATTCGCGGTAGTCGCCATCTACTTGGTGGTGGCCAATGGGTTTAATAAAGGTGGTACCACCCGAATGACGTACGGTAAGTAGGGTAATTTCGTAGTCAAATTTAACAAAACCTTCTACAATAACACGACCAGCGCCAGCTCTGCCGCCTTCTTGTGCTTCTTTCCAAGCAGCGTCAATGTCGGCTTCGCTTTTAACTGTACTTTGGCCATGACCCGATGAGCTCATAATGGGTTTTACCACGCAAGGGATACCAATTTCTTTGATAGCAGCATCAAATTCCTCGCGTGTAGAGGCAAATTTATAGTTAGAGGTAGGTAAACCTAATTTTTCGGCAGCCAAGGTACGAATGCCTTCGCGGTTCATGGTAAGCCATGCTGCATTGGCTGTTGGGATTACGTTATACCCTTCTTTCTCTAGTTCTACTAGGGTAGGGGTAGCAATGGCTTCTACCTCTGGAATGATAAAGTCGGGTTTTTCTTGTTCGATGATGCTACGTAGCGCAGCGCCATCTAACATGTTTACAGTATAACTTCTGTGGGCCACTTGCATGGCAGGAGCGTTGTTGTAACGGTCTAAAGCAACTACTTCAATACCGTAACGTTGTAATTCAATGGCAACTTCTTTGCCCAATTCGCCCGATCCGCAAAGCAAGGCTTTTTTGCCTATGGGCGATAGTGTGGTTCCTAACTTTAACATACAGATTGAATAAAATATTTCTACAAAAATAAGTATTTTGTTGTTACTAAAACGTACTTATCGTAAAAACTTACTAACAAGCCACATTTTTACTTTCCCAAGGGGTTGATAGCGGAAAGCAGGGTCTAACCATGTGCCTCGTTTCAGCACGCTCTTATAGTGGGTAAAGGTATCAAAACCTGCTTTGCCGTGATAAGAGCCCATACCACTGTTTCCCACGCCTCCAAAAGGTAAATTCTTTTCGGAAATGTGCATAATGGTATCGTTGATACATCCACCGCCAAATGGAATTTGATAGGTAAAGATGCGTTGTACGTTGCTGCTTTTACTAAATAGGTAGAGTGCTAACGGCTTTTCTTTCGATTTTATAAATTTAATGGCTTCTTCTACTACATTAAACTCAATAATGGGCAAAATGGGGCCAAAAATTTCTTCGTTCATGACGTTGTTTGCGGCGTCGATGTCTATTTCTAGTAGGGTGGGTTCTATTTTTAAGGCTTCATCATTTATGCCACCTCCTGCTAAGCATTGGCCTTCCGATAAGTAACCTACTAATCGTTTATAATGGTGCTGATTGATGATGCGAGGGTAATTTTCGTTTTCAATAGGTTCTTTACCCCAAAATTTTTTACTGTATCGTTTAAAGGCTTCTACTACTTGGTCTTTTACGGCATGTTGTACCAATACATAATCGGGAGCAATGCACGTTTGGCCTGCGTTTAAGCTTTTGCCGAATAGCATGCGTTTTACGGCTTGGTCTACATTGGCTGTAGCATCGATGATACAAGGACTTTTACCGCCTAATTCTAAGGTAACAGGGGTAAGGTTCTTGGCGGCTTTTTCCATAATTAGCCTACCAATACGTGGACTACCCGTGTAAAAAATGTAGTCAAATCGTTGCTCTAATAAGCAGTCGCAGTTTTCGCTACCACCTGGTATGCAAGCCACATGTGCGGGGTTAAATGCGGCGGCAATAATGTCGGCAATAACCATGGAGGTATGTTTTGAGGTTTGTGCTGGTTTTACCATAACGCAGTTGCCTGCTGCAATGGCTGCTACCAATGGGTCCATGCAAAGCAAAAAAGGGTAGTTCCATGGAGACATAATAAGCACCCTGCCGTAGGGTTCGGGCACTACGTGGCCTTTGGCAGGAAAGGAGGTTATACTTAACCCTACACGGCGTGGTTTGCTGTATTTTTTTAGGTGTTTTAGTTGATGCCTGATAGAAGCCAATGTAATGCCAATTTCTGTCATGTAGGCTTCTGCCTTTGATTTGTTGAGGTCTAATTGTAGGGCACTTTCTATGTTGTTTTGGTGTGCTAAAATTACGTTGCGTAGTTTGGTAAGTGCTTGTTTGCGCGCCTCAATGGGTAATGTTTTCCCGGCTGCAAAATATTCGCCTTGAGCCGTGTAAAGTTGTTGGATGGTTTGCATAATATAGGGTATTGTTTTGTTTTGCAAGATTATTATCGCACAAAAACAATGATTTTGTGCAAAAAAAGTGATTTTTTTTGTTTCTGTATCAAAAAACACGCAAAAAAAAGAGAAAATTAGGTAGAAAAGGTATAATTTCGTCCAATAAACAATGATTTTGTAATATTATGATTAGACATTTAGTAATGTGGCAACTTGCCGAAAGTGCCGAAGGAAAAAGCAAACAAGAAAATGCTCAATTGGTAAAAGATAGTTTAGAGTCGTTGGCTGGTAAAATTGATGGTTTAGTAAGCATCGAAGTAGGTATCAATCACCCTGAAACGCCTGCATCTAATTACGACGTGGTGTTGAATTGTACCTTAGAAAGTGTAGAGGCATTAAATGCTTACCAAGTACACCCATTACACGTAGAAGCGGCTACCTATATTAAAAAGGTGGTAACGGCTCGCGTATGCGTTGATTACCAAATCCAATAAGTAAGAAACACCCAAGCAAGGTATCTGCTTAACTTGCCCAAAAAGATAAAAAAGGCCGTTTGTGGTAGGGGAGTACGTAAGTAACCCACACAAACGGCTATTATATCGCCTATAAGCGGAACAAAAGTAAAAAACGAGGCCGCAAGCGCATATTTTTTAATGCGCTCATTCCACTTGTTTATATCTTCTTTACTAACGCGTAGGTATTTTTCTATCCATTCTATTTTGCCCATTCTTCCTAGGGCATAACAGGTTAATGCTCCTAACGTATTGCCCAATGTGCCCACGCATACCAATCCCCATACATTGCAGTTGGACGTATATAATAAAGTGGTAAAAACAATTTCGGAACTAAAAGGCAAAACGGTTGCTGCCAAAAAAGAGGCCACAAATAACCCTAGGTAACCATAGGTTGCAAGCGATAAGAGGGCTTCTTCCATAACTTTTTAGGCTATAAATTGTGTGCTGTACACAAATAGTAAACAGGCAATAAAAGTATAGAAGAATACGGTGGTAATTTTTTTGCTGCGGTAGTTAAAGTATTGGGTAAGTTGTAGCGAAGCAAAAATAATAAGGGCAATGCTGTGGTGAGCACTGTGGTACAATAAACTTAATAGACAAGCGCCAAGCCCTACTATAAAAGAAAAATGCGATACCGCGCGTGGATGAATGCGGTCGGTATGTTGGTGTAAGAATCCCATTAGCGCAATAAGTAGCGTACAGCCTATAACGATGATAATAACGCTATCGTGCAAAGGCCATAACCATTCTATACAAAACTGATGGCTTAGTACCTGGCATTGATAGTTTGCAAGGGCCATTTGGTCGGTTAAAAACAAGAACCCCACCCATAATACGTAGGGTGTGCATAGTCCAATTAAGCTGCTTAGTAGGTTGATGCCCGTTAACTTATTAACGAGATGCAATCCAATGCAAAAAAGAGGGTAGTAGTAGATGTAGGTGGGTGCAAATAAACTAGATAGCGCAATAAAAATGCCCATTTCTAGCGAACGCCATAGTGCCTCTTCGTTGTTGCTAGGGGTAATTATTTGCATAAATGCAATGTACAAGCAAATGGCGGCAGGCACCCCTGGGCTTATGCCATGCTCGGACGATAAAACGCCTGTAAATAGCAGAATAAACAATGCAGGTAGTAACGATAGGGTGCGCACTAGTCGTAAATGAACGGCATGCCAGCATTGTAAAGCAACTATACCCATTAGCAATACCAACGTGATGGTATTGCTAAGGTGTGGGTGATAGTTTATGATAGGAGTTAGTAGACGATACAGCGATCCTCCTCCTTGGGTAAGTAGGGGCTCTTGCGGAAAGACAAATGCCGGAATCCATGCTGCAGTAGCACACAAGATGGTAAGTATAATCACTCCCACGTTAGTGATAACGGTTTTGTTGTCGGCTCCTTTGTACATGTCTACCTATGCGTGTTAATTATAAGTCAAAACCAATGTCGCGGCGGAAATATTTGCCTTCGTAATTGATTTTTTGGGCTTCTTTGAATGATTGTGCCAAGGCTTCGTCTTTGCTATTGCCATACGAACTAACCGTCATAACGCGTCCACCGGCAGTAACTACGTTGCCGTCTTTTTGGGCAGTACCTGCATGGAAGATGATGCTTCCTTCTACTTGGTCTAATCCGCTAATTACTTTGCCTTTTTCGTAATCGCCAGGATAACCACCCGATACTAACATGACGCTTACTGCAAAACGAGGGTCGTGCTTGATGGTTTGTGCAGCTAACGTACCGTTAAAGGTAGCTTGGAAAAGTTCTACTAAGTCGTTTTGCAAACGAAGCATTACCGATTCCGTTTCGGGGTCGCCCATGCGGCAGTTGTATTCAATAACGTAAGGTTCGCCGTCCACTTTAATCAATCCAAAGAATACAAAACCTTTGTAGTCAATATTTTCTTTGTTTAAACCATCAATAGTAGGTTTTACTATACGTTCTTCTACCTTTTTCATAAATTCGGCATCGGCAAAACTTACGGGCGAAATAGAACCCATACCCCCAGTATTTAAACCGGTATCGCCCTCGCCAATACGTTTGTAGTCTTTTGCCTCGGGCAAAATAACATAGTCTTTGCCATCGGTTAGTGCAAATACAGAGCATTCAATACCCGATAAGAATTCTTCGATGACTACGGTTGCGCTGGCGTCGCCAAACATACCGTTAAGCATGTCGGTTAATTCTTTTTCGGCTTCTTCTAGACTCGACAAAATAAGCACCCCTTTGCCTGCAGCCAAACCATCGGCTTTTAGCACATAAGGAGCTTTTAAGGTATGTAAAAAGGCAATGCCTTCTTGTAGGGTTTCTTTGGTAAATGCTTGGTAAGCAGCGGTAGGAATACCGTGGCGCATCATAAATTGTTTAGCAAATTCTTTGCTACCTTCCATTTGTGCCCCAAATTTAGAAGGACCTACTACGGGAATGTTTTTTAGGGCTTCGTCGGCTTTAAAATAGTCAACAATGCCTTTTACCAAGGGAGCTTCGGGGCCTACTACTACCATACCAATGTTATTGGCCAAGGTAAATGCTTTGATGGCATCAAAGTCTTCGGCACTCATGGCTACGTTAATACCCACATTGCTAGTACCAGCATTGCCTGGTGCAATGTAAAGTTGGTCTACTAATTTGCTTTGTGCAATTTTCCATGCTAGGGCGTGTTCGCGGCCGCCCGATCCTAATAGTAAAATGTTCATATCCTATTGTTTAGTCGTTTAGTCGTTTATTCAATGCTTCGCATTTCATGAAGTTGCTCCCGCTCGGCATAATCAATATGAATATTGCTTCTGCTCTCGCTTACTCGCAACTTTAGTCGTTGGGTCGTTTAGTCGTTTAGGGTTGCAAAGGTGTATCCTTCTGAAAGCCATTGTTTAACGGCGCGTGGAAAGGCGTATTGCATGTTTTTTTGTGCCTTTAATGAGTCGTGGAATACAATAATCGACCCATTTCGGGTATACTTTAGCGCAATTCTTTCTACTTGCTCGGGCTTTAGGCTGGCATCGTAATCGCGTGTAATAACGTCCCAAAGCACTACGGTGTATTTTTTTGCCAAAATGTTGGCCTGTTTGGGGGTTATCCTGCCGTGTGGTGGCCTAAATAATTTGGTGTCAATATATTGCGCTCCCCTCTCGATATCAGCCAAATAGATATCGGTGTTTTTATATAACCCACGAACGTGATTGTACCCGTGCAAACCAATGGCATGCCCTCTGTTTTTTATTTCTTGCAACAGTTCGGGGTGCTTTTCTGCGTTGGATCCAATGCAAAAAAACGTAGCTTTAATGCCTAATATGTCCAATTGGTCCAATATCCATGGGGTGGTCTGGGGGGTTGGCCCATCATCGAACGTTACGTACAATGTTTTTTGATGGGCATCTTTTCGCCACCATACATGGGGATAAAACCACCGTACCCATCGGGGCATTTGTTCTATAAACATATTATTGGGCCAAACTGTATAGGTTACTATAGGTGGCCATCATGTTGTAATACTTGATGTAATCGGATACATTGTATTTTTCGGCAATAAGTCCAAGACGTTGTACCGAGGCTAAATTACGTGTAATAGCATCAAGGGCGCTGCGTTGTTGTGGCAAACTTAAGGTGCTTAGGTAACGCAAGTTATCTTGGGCTGCATTGCCAATGATATCCGATAATTGTTGGGCTTTTTCGTTTTCGCCCAATACGTAATAATATTCAACAAACGAGGCTGACGAATAATTGTGTGCTACCGTTGTGCCTGGAATTTGCTCCATGCAATAGTCCAAGGCTTTTTTGGCTTTTTCGTTTTCGCCTTCTTTAATGAGTTGCTCAATTAGCATGTCAAACATTTGACGATGGGCACGGCACATGCGTTCGCTGTTCTCGTCTAGGTAAATATTGGGGTTGTTAATGCCGCCAAACGCAAATTTGTTCATCAAATTGTTATACATGATGCGGGTAGAAATGGTACCCTCTTTGCCTGCTTCTTTGTAAGGAACCAATCGATACGCCATGCCTTCTAGTTGCAAGTGACGGGTTAACCCTAGATGCATGTCAGAACCTACGGTTACGGCAAAATAAATGGGGCGTTCCCAATTGTTTTGGGCAATCATTTCCAAAATCATTAGCTCGCTTTTGGTAATGTAACGCTTGTTTGATAGGTCGATAATCATTTCTGGCGCAATCTTGTCGCGGTCGGCTTCGGTAATGGCTCCTTGTTTAATTAAATTGTCAACATTTACGGGAACGCTAAATTTTTTGCAAGGTAACACATCGTTGCTGGTGGTGCCTTCTTGGTTTAGCAAAAAGGCAAGCGCTGCTTTTAAGTCTACAGGGCCAGTAATGCGGTCTTCTAAACGTACCAACGATCTTACGCCTTCTGCGTAATCGGCTCGCTTCCAGGTAATAGGAAGTGGTGCCGATTGGTAGGCTGGACGACGCATTTGGTCTATGTACCAGTCGGTTTGTAAGTAAGAAAGGTTGCAAACACGTGTGTCTAGCGAAACCGAGTCTTCTTCTGTTTCTTGCAAGTACCATAACGGGAAAGTGTCGTTGTCGCCATTGGTAAAGATAATGGCGTTGGCATCGCAAGAATTAAAGTAGTTTTTGCCGAAATCACGCACCAAGTACCTGTCAGATCGGTCGTGGTCGTCCCAGTTTTCGGTTGCCATTAAAATAGGAGCGGGCAATGCCAATAGTAGGGCAACAACTGCTGTAATAGCCTTTACGGTAGCGGTGTTGTTGTCTTTTAGCACGGTTTGCAAGGCATCGTTTAGTATTTTAGCCAATCCCGCTACGCCAAAACCAATCCAAATACAGAATGCATAGAAAGAACCTGCGTAGGCGTAGTCACGTTCGCGAGGCTCGTAAGGGCCTTGGTTTAGGTACAGTACAATGGCAATGCCTGTCATAAAGAACAGGGTAAAGGTTAACCAGAAATTTTCTTTCCCTTTTTTGCCTTTTTGTAGCATGTATACCATGCCAATAATACCTAAAATAAGAGGTAACATGTAGTAAACATTGCGTCCCTTGTTATTGGCATATTCGGCCGATAAGTAGGTTTGATCGCCTACTAAAATACTGTCAATAAAGTTAATACCTGTAATCCAATTGCCGTTGGTTACTTCGCCATGCCCTTGCATGTCGTTTTGACGTCCACTAAAGTTCCACATAAAGTACCTCCAATACATGTAGTTTAATTGGTAGGTAAAGAAAAACTGTAGGTTTTCTCCAAAAGTAGGAATGGTGGTATTCTTTTTGTAGCCACATTGGTCGTAAGTAACTCTTTTTCCCTTTACGTCTACCCACGATTCGTATATACGTGGGTGGTCACCAGTACTGCTGTGCATGCGGGGGAATATGGTTTGGAACTTACTGTCGTATTGTAGCTTGGTTTTTACATCAGTAACAATGTATTGATCTTTCTCGTTTTCTGATGTTTTTTCTTTCATGCCCCATACTTTCTCGCCTTCGGTCGATAGGGGACGACAATATTGTCCGTCTACTACCCAAATAGGTTCTGACGAATAGTATGGACCGTAAAATAAGGGTCTGTCGCCGTATTGTTCGCGGTTTAAGTACGATTTAAGCGAGAATACGTTATCGGGCGAGTTTTGGTCCATGGTAGGGTTGGCAACCGAACGTACCACAATAAGCGCATAGCAAGAATAACCCAATAGCATCAAAGCCAAGGCTGTCATAACCGTGCTCATTAAACGGATGTTAAGTTCTTTGGTACGAACAAAATAGGCAATAATTAAGCCAATTACAATCAAGCCAATCCACCAGTTGCCCATAACAAAAGGAATGCCCAAAAGGCTAATAGCCAATAGCGATGATATCTTAATGCGTAAGTGGTTGGGTTGGTTGCGGTACAATTCTACAATAGACCAAATAAGCACAGCAACCGCTATAAAACAGTAGAATAGGGCTCCCGAGTTAAAGGGTAGACCAAGGGTGTTTACAAAGTAAAGTTCTACGTATCCTGCTAGGTTGATAAATCCTGGAACCAAACCGTATAAAATAAAGCCTAAAATGGCAAACGATACCAACAAGGCTATCAACATGCCTTTCCAATTGGTATTTTGGTATTTACGATAATAGTATACCAAAACAATGGCAGGAATGGTTAGCAAGTTAAGCAAGTGTACCCCAATAGATAACCCCATTAAGTAGGTGATTAACAACAAGTAGCGGTCTGAACGAGGTTCGTCGGCATGTTCTTCCCATTTTAGAATCAGCCAAAAGACAATGGCCGTTAAGAACGACGAATAGGCGTATACTTCTGCCTCTACAGCCGAGAACCAAAAGGTGTCAGAAAAGGTGTAGGCCAATGCTCCTACTAAACCACTGCCTAGGCAGGTAATAAGTTGCCAAGCACGTATTTCTTGGTCTTTTTGCACCAAAATACGACGTGCTAAGTGGGTGATGGTCCAATACAAGAACAAAATGGTAAGGGCACTAAAGAATGCCGATAACATATTGATGCAATAGGCAATTTGGGTAGGGTCTGACGCAAATAAACTGACAAATTTGCCGGTTAGCATAAAAAATGGTGCACCAGGAGGGTGTCCAACTTCTAATTTAGTGGCAGTAGAGATAAATTCGGGGCAGTCCCAAAAGCTAGCGGTAGGTTCAATGGTTAACCCATACGTAACCATGGCTATAATGAACACAAGTCCCCCTAAAATGCGGTCAAACAACTTGAATTGTTTCATGAAGTATACGGTATTTATTGTTTTTTGCGTATAATAAGGTGCAAATTTAGTAAAATAAAGGAGAAAGGAGAATTTTATAGATTTTTGACTATATCGCCTCCTAAACAAAAAAAACACTATATTTGCGGTTATGAAGAAATATGTAATCATAGTAGCAGGTGGCAGCGGTAAGCGCATGGGGACGGATGTGCCCAAACAGTTTTTGGTGTTAGCCGGTAAACCCGTGCTGATGCACACCATCGATGCTTTTTTTAAGTACGACAATCAAATCCAGGTGCTATTGGTATTGCCCGATGCGCACCAAGCCTATTGGCAAGATTTGTGTAAGCAATATGCTTTTGATAAACCTATTACGTTGGTTAGTGGCGGCGCTGAGCGTTTCTTTTCGGTACAGAATGCCATGCAATTAGTGCCAAACGATGCTTTGGTAGCGGTGCACGATGGTGTTCGCCCTTTGGTGGATGTAGCAACCATACAAAAAGCATTTGAATCTGCGCTTACCCATGGCAGTGGTGTGCCGGTGGTGCCCGAAACCGATTCGCTACGCATGGTAACCGAAAGTGGTAACAAAAGTGTAGATAGATCGCTGTATTATCGGGTACAGACCCCACAAGTTTTTCAGTCAAATGTAATCAAAGAAGCCTATAATCAAGAATATAACTCTTTTTTTACCGACGATGCGAGTGTGTACGAATCGTTGGGATATGGCATAACGTTAACCCCTGGTAGCCCCTCTAATTTAAAAATAACTACTCCTGTTGACTTAAAATGGGCCACAATTTTATTGCATGAATCTGTATAAGGCCGATATAAAATACCTGCCGGGCATGGGCCCTAAAAAGGCAGAAATCTTGAACAAAGAAGCCGATATTTATTCTTTGTACGACCTTATTCAGACCTTTCCGTACCGATACGTAGACCGCAGTCGATTTTATAAAATTGCCGAAATATCGTCCAATAACACCCACATTCAACTGCGCGGAAAAATAGTGGCTTTTACCACCAAAGGCGAAGGGCGAGCAAAACGATTAATTGCCCATTTCACCGATGGAAAAGACACCATCGAATTGATTTTTTTTAAGGGCATTCCCTTTGTATTAAAAGCCTACCAACTAAATACTGAATACATTGTTTTTGGCAAACCAAACTACTTTAACGGCGTGTACAGTTTTGTGCACCCCGAAATAGAAACTCCGTCGGAAGAACGTACCAAAGGTTTTATGCCTTTGTACCATACCACCGAAAAGATGAAGAACCATTTTTTGCACTCCAAAGCCTTGCAAAAATTTATCTTTTTGGCGTTGAAACAACTGCCTGCCGATATTGCCGAAACCTTGCCCCAAGAAGTGTTACAAAAGCGTCGATTAATGCCTTTGTACCAGGCGCTTTGGCAAATTCATTTTCCCGATAACTTGGCTAAATTAGAGCAAGCCCGTGAACGATTGCGTTACGAAGAATTGTTTTACATTCAGGTGGCTATTTTGCGCCAAGCAGGCTTGATGCGTGCTAAGCAAAAAGGCCATGCTATGCCCCAAGTAGGCGAAGCGTTTCATACGTTTTACCGCGATTACTTGCCGTTTGAACTAACGGGCGCCCAAAAAAAAGTAATCAAAGAAATTAGGGCCGATATGGTGCGCGATACCCAGATGAACCGTTTGTTACAAGGCGATGTGGGCAGTGGTAAAACCATGGTGGCATTGCTTTCTATGCTAATTGCCGTAGGCAATGGTTATCAGGCATGTTTGTTAGCACCTACCGAAATTTTGGCTACACAACATTTTGAAGGGTTGTCCAATCTGTTAAAAGATATGCCCGTTACCATTCAATTGCTAACGGGTTCTACCAAAAAGAAAGACCGTACGGTGTTGCACCAATCGTTGCAAGACGGTAGTTTGCATATTTTAGTGGGTACGCATGCTGTGTTAGAAGACGAAGTTAAGTTTGCCAATTTAGGGTTGGCTATTATCGACGAACAGCACCGTTTTGGGGTGGCACAACGAGCCAAAATGTGGGCAAAAAACCATCGTCCACCCCATGTCTTGGTGATGACAGCCACGCCTATACCACGTACCCTAGCCATGACGGTTTATGGCGATTTGGATGTGTCGGTTATTGATGAATTGCCCCCAGGTAGAAAACCCATTCAAACGTACCATTTGTACGAAAATAAACGGGCTAATTTAATTCGTTTTGTGCGCGAACAATTGGCACAAGGTAGGCAAATTTATGTGGTGTATCCGCTTATCAAAGAATCCGAAAAATCCGATTTAAAAGACCTAGAAGCTGGTTTTGAATCGATGAAAAAGATTTTTGCTGAGGTAGAGGTAGGGATGGTACACGGAAAAATGAAACCGGCCGAAAAGGATGCCGAAATGCAACGTTTTTTGTCGGCGCAAACCCGAATTTTAGTGGCAACTACCGTGATAGAGGTGGGGGTAAATGTGCCCAATGCGTCGGTGATGATTATAGAAAATGCCGAGCGTTTTGGATTGGCGCAATTGCATCAATTGCGTGGTAGAGTAGGACGTGGAGCCGACCAGTCGTACTGCGTGCTGATGACTAAATACGAACTGTCGTCCGATACGCGTAAACGATTAGAAATTATGACCGAAACCAACGATGGTTTTCGCATTGCCGAGGCCGATATGAAACTGCGTGGCCCTGGCGATATGGATGGCACCATGCAAAGTGGTTTGCCTTTTACCCTGCGCATTGCGAACTTATCGAACGATGGCGTTGTGTTGCAACAAGCACGCACCGATGTGCAAGAAATATTGCAGGCAGACCCCTTGTTGGCGACTCCACAGCATGCCATGCTTTTGTCGCAACTAAAATACCGCGCCACCGATGCCGTCAACTGGAGCTTGATTAGTTAGTCGAAAGTCGAAAGTCACAAGTCGAAAGTCGAATATTCATCGATTAGTCGATTTGCCGATTCACCGATTAGTCAAAAAACTATAAATTTCTCCTTTCTCCTTTCTCCTTTCTCCT
>JAFOFC010000044.1 GCA_017387515.1 Paludibacteraceae bacterium | reverse complement strand
GAATAGCATGCGCCAAAAAAAGCATGAATATAACGACGAGATTAAATAAAAACTATAAATTTGTAAGCCACTAAAATAAAGAGTCTAAAAAGTGAACGGATATCCCCGTTTTGGGTGAACGGATATCAGCCGTTTTCTGCATGTGGTAATGAGAAGTTCTTTCTTGTTGTTTTCATTTTTAGATCAAATCTTAGAATCTATCTTTGCCATATTATACAGATAAAGAAATAGAGAACGCAATCAGCTGTAGTAATAATATTAAAGATTTTAATAATTACTTGCTTAAATCATTAAGAACCACCAAATACGCAAATTTTATAAAAAATAGATTAGAATATTATGCCAATACAGATGATCTTTAAAAGAATTTCCCTTGCAGTTATACTACTAGCGGTACTACTCTGTTGTACAAGACAATATTATACTAAACACACAAGATGTTTAGATATTACATCGTTAGTGGAATCTGATATTGCATGCGTATTACTATCGGATGATAGTAAAGTAACATCTTTTTTATGTGACAAAAAGAGAGATACAATAAGCCTATACAAGGAGCGATTTGGAGAATATGAATTTACAGACGAGGAACTTTATAGTAATTTTTCTCTTTCTGTATACAATTTAACGGACACAACATCATTCCTAAAATCTAGTGCAAATGAGGATGAGATTGTCGTGTTATATAACCACTATGATCTATATGATGTTGATTACGGAGTTTCTAGACCAAATATCTTTTATGACACATATACCCTCACCATCGACTCTACGCTACTTCCCATCTTTAAAAAAGACTATAGCATGCTAGAACAATTTAGCGAGTATTATAAATAGGAGAATAACAAAGGAGGTGATTATTGGGAATATATGCCACAATTATTAAAAATGAATTTGATAAATATGAAGAATTTAATTAAGCATATAGTTATCTGGATATTTATAGCTATACCATTTGTTTCCTGTGAGAAGTTAGTTCAAACCAGAGAGGAATTAATTATAAATGTGGAGAATAAATTGGATAAAGAAATCATTTTTATATGCGAAACAAATATAGGAACAAAACAAATATACATAAATGAACTAGAATCCGCTACTATCAACTTTGTAAATGAACAGATGGTTGAGGTTGATTTTATGGGTTTGTCAGATCTAGGAGAAGAACAAAGTGTTATAACTAAGGATACGAAATTATATAATCTAACAGATACTACATACTTTAAATGGTCTGAAATATCTGAAAATGAAATTGAAAAAGAAATCTATTATCAACATATGGAAATGATTCATAAACGAAATTCACATTTAAATTATACATTATATGACACTCTTACCATTGACTCCACACTATTACCCATCTTTAAAAAGGACTATGGCATGCTAGAGCAGTTTAGCGAGTATTATAAATAGATGGATAACAAAGAGGCTGCTTCTATTACAATAGCTCTTGATGTAATTCTTGTCAACGCTATCAAGTAAAATAGAATCTATAATAAATACTTATGAATAAAAATATCTTATATATCACCTTTGCTGCTATATTTCTAACTGCATGTACACGCGAATTAAATCTAACTCATGATGTACGTAGGATATATGAAAACAAACTAGAAAAACATCTAATTTGTACACAAGAAACAGATATAGGCAACAAAGACGTTTCAGTATTACCTTGCGATACGGCATCCATCCATTTTATTAAACACACAAGTATAGAAACATACCCTGGGACTCTCGGCACTTTTTATTATATTTATTTTTATAAAGAATGTATCTACATGTTGGATGACACATGTTCCTATTGTTTAAATTACAAAGAAGAATTGTCTGATAACGATAAATTATTTCTTGATAAAGTGAAACAAACTCAAACTGCATATAATTATCTTTATACTCTTAACATAGATACGCTTACCATCGACTCCACACTATTACCCATCTTTAAAAAAGACTATGGAATGCTAGAGCAGTTTAAGGAATATTACCAGTAGAAAAAATCTAAATGATAATTGATAAAGGAGACGTGTTGATGACCGAAGGGAATAAAGGAGAGAGACATACTTTGCAGCGATATAATAAATGTCGGGCCCTTTTTCCCTTCGGTCAACAACACGTCGACAAGCTCAGGGACCCTCCCCAAAAAAAACTCTCGGGGACTTCGACAGGCTCAGTCACCGAGAGTTTTGTATTATTCGCAGGTGTAGCGAACTATGGTTTGTTCACGGTCGGGACCTACCGAAACAATCTTAATAGGTACGTTTAGTTGATCTTCTAAGAAATCAAGGTAATCGTTAAAGGCTTTGGGGAATTCGCCCTCGCTCTTCATTTTGGTCATATCTTGTTTCCAACCGGGCAACTCTACATAAATAGGTTCTACGTCGTCGGTAATTTCGTAAGGGAAATAATCAATTTCTTCGCCACCAATGCGATAGCCTACGCAAGCTTTAATGGTATCGAACATATCCAATACATCGCTCTTCATCATAATTAACTGGGTAACACCGTTAATCATTACCGAATATTTAAGCGCTACCAAGTCAATCCAACCGCAACGACGTTTACGACCCGTTACCGAGCCAAATTCGTGGCCGTTTTTGCAAAGGGTATCACCCACTTCGTCAAACAATTCGGTAGGGAAAGGACCACTACCTACGCGAGTACAATAGGCTTTAAAGATACCGTACACATCACCTATTTTATTAGGTGCAATACCCATACCGGTACAAGCACCTGCACAAATGGTGTTAGACGAGGTTACAAAAGGATACGAACCAAAGTCAATGTCTAGCATAGTACCTTGCGCACCTTCGCACAAAATAGATTTATCTTGGTCGATGATATCGTTTAGGTAATGTTCGCTATCAATTAGTTGGAATTTTTTAAGGTATTCAATGCCTTCTAACCAAGCAGGTTCGGTTTCAGAAAGGTCGTATGCAAAATTCATTGAATCCAATATTTGCAAGTGACGTTTTTTGGCTGTAGCATATTTTTCTTCAAAATTGCCCAAAATATCGCCTACACGCAAGCCATAACGGCCTACTTTATCGGTATAAGTAGGGCCAATGCCTTTACCTGTAGTACCTACTTTTGCATCGCCTTTAGCCGCTTCGTTTGCTGCATCCAACAAGCGGTGCGTAGGCATAATAAGGTGTGCCTTTTTAGAAATGTATAATTTTTTGGTTAGGTCATGACCCGATGCCGACAATGCTTCGGCTTCTGCCTTAAACAAAGCTGGGTCTAATACCACACCGTTTGAAATTACATTGATCTTATCGCCTTGGAAAATACCCGATGGGATAGAACGTAATACATACTTTTCGTTGTTAAACTCTAAGGTATGACCTGCATTTGGACCACCTTGAAAACGCGTAATAACGTCGTAATTAGGAGTTAACACGTCAATTACTTTTCCTTTTCCTTCGTCGCCCCATTGTAAACCGAGCAACACATCTACTTTTGCCATTTTTATTTTGAATTCAATTAAATTTCAGAATAATTGCCCCAAAGGTACACATTTTTATTGAATGATACCAATAAAAAAAACTAAACAATTGTCTTTGTCGTTAAAACTATAAGAAAAAGCACGTGTAAAAGCTTACCAATAAATTTTGCAGTACAAAAAAAAACTGCTACTTTTGCACATCAGCGTTGATGCGCCTAAACGACTCAACGCCTAAACGACTCAACCATTAAAGTTGCGATTAAGCGAGAGCAGAACAAATTTATTTGTTATGCCAAGCGTGAGCAACTTCATGAAATGCGAAGCATTGAATAAACGATTCAACAAATAAACACTTAACATTAAACACTAAACACTATGGCACACGTAATTACTGACGATTGCATCGCATGCGGTACTTGCATTAGCGAATGTCCAGTTGAAGCTATCTCTGAAGGTGATATCTATTCTATCAACCCAGAGTTGTGCATGGACTGCGGAACTTGCGCAGAAGTTTGTCCTTCAGAAGCTATTAAACCTGAATAAGCAAACTAACAGCAAACAAAAAAACGACCCGCGGGTCGTTTTTTTTTGTAACATGCCATCATTTACTCTGCATCGTTGCTATTGGCAGGCGCATTTTCAAACTCGTCTAAATTCATTTCAGTACGAATAAATTGCAAGGTTTCTGCCAACGCTTGTTCAAATTTGGCAAAATCTTCTTTGTACAAAAAGATTTTATGTTTCTCAAAAACAAACTGACCATCAGCCGTTACTCCCTTGCGTTTACTTTCTGTAATAGACAAGAATAAATCGTCGCGACGATCGCGTTTTACATCTAAATAATACATGCGCTTACCCGCCTTAACAGCCTTTGAAAACACAATTTCTTTCTCTTCTCTTTCTGTTGGAACAACAGCCGCTGGTTTCTCTTCTTTCTTTTGGAAGCGGTCAAACAAACTAATCATCTTTTCTTTTTTTTACATTTAGGTTACAAACTAACATATTTTTTTTGAAAAATCAAAATAAAAAGTTTATTTTTCTAAAAACTTGTACCTACTTTTTCACTAGTCATATAAAAAAATTATCTTTGTCCTAATAAATATCATCGCAATGATAAACAGAATCTTAATCCGAATCAAAACTATTCAATTACTCTTTGCTTATCGCATTAACAAAGAGCAACTTACTTGCAGTAAAGCACTTTCTGCTTCCTCGCAAAAAGCCGAAGGCGAACTGTTAGAAAGCCTTAACCAAACCTACGAATTATACCATTGGATATTGCAATTAATCATTGAATTGCATAGCTATGCTATTAAACGTATCGAAATTGGCTTAAATAAATTGCGTCCTACCGACGAAGAACGCAATCCTAACAAACGCTTCATCAACAACTTGTTTGCTAAACAATTATGCAGCAACAAAGCCTTGGCAGAGTTTACTAAAAACAACGGTATATCGTGGAGCGAAGAAACCGATTTGATTAAACTTTTGATGAATCAAATTACGGCTGCCGATTTCTATAAAGAATACATGAAAGACAATACCCGTAGCTACGAAAACGACAAAATGCTATGGCGTCATATTGTACGTAAAGTGCTAATTCCAAGTACCATTTTAGAAGAACGCTTGGAAGAAATGAATCTATATTGGAACGACGACTTTGAAACCGTGATGAGTTTTGTAGAAAAAACCATTAAACGTTTTGAAGAAGAAAAAGGTGCCGACCAACCTTTGCTAGAAAAATTCCGCGACACCGAAGACATCGATTACGCTAAGCAGCTATTAAAAACAGCTATTTATAACCAAGAAGAATACGAAACCCTTATTCAACAAACCGCCCAAAATTGGGAATCGGAACGTATTGCCAACATGGACATGGTTATTATGCAAGCTGCCATTGCCGAAATCAATGCTTTCCCAACCATTCCTATCAATGTAACTTTAAACGAATACATTGAAATTAGTAAGTATTATAGCACCGAAAAAAGTAGCAACTTTATTAACGGTATTCTAGATAAAATTGTAAACAATTTGCGTCAAGAAGGCAAGTTAATAAAAGTAGGTGCCTACATCAAAGAACAATAAACAATAAACAATAAACATTTAACAATAAACATCCATGCAAACCATTTTATTACAAGCTGCACCCAATGCAGAAGGAGGTTACTCTTCTATCGTACTTATCATTTTAATGTTTGTGGTATTTTATTTCTTTATGATTCGTCCACAAATGAAGAAACAAAAAGAAATGAAAAAATTCCGCGACAGCATTGCTAATGGCGATAAAGTAATTACCGCTGGCGGTATCTATGGCAAAGTAAAAGACGTTAAAGAAACTACCATTGTGCTAGAAATTGCCGACAACGTACGCATTACTATCGACAAAGGTTCTGTTTTCCCTAACGCTGCCGATTCTAACGCAGCACAAAAAAATGCATAATTCAGATAAAATAAATTTATCTCGATTTTGGAGAAAGATGAAAGTGTTTCTAGTTTCTAGAGACACCTTCATCTTTTTGTTCTTTTTAATCATATCTGGTCTTTTCTGGATCATCATATCGTTAAACAAAAACTACGAGACACGCATTGCTATTCCCGTAGAATACCTCAACACCCCTGCCGAAATAGAATTAATGGCAGAATTACCCACCTACATCACACTAAAAGTGAAGGATAAAGGTACCACGCTTATAGGCTATTCTAGCAGGCAATTTACCCCATTAACCATCGACTTTAACGATTACACAGCCTACAACAATTCTGACGAATGGAGCATTCCTACGGCCAGCACCTTTGACAAAGAAGTAAAAGAACTGCTCAATCCATCTACGCAAGTGCTTGATTATTTTCCTCCTGCTATTGAGATAGAAAAAAAATTATTGAGCCAAAAACGTGTACCGGTGCGTGCTATTACCGAATTATCGTACGATAGACAATACTACCCTTCGGACAGCATTCAAATAGAGCCTAAAGAGGTTACGTTATACGGGTACCAAGAAATCATCGACACCATTAACTGGGTGTATACCATGCCCATTATAGCATCTCAACTAAAAGACACTTTGTTAGTTACCAGATCGCTACAACTACCTGCACATTGCCGTTCTAACCCCAAAGAAGTAAACGTAAACATTCCCATAGAATTTTACACCGAAGGCAAGCAAATGGTACCCGTTACGGTTACAGGTGTACCAGAAAACCTACAAGTTAGAACTTTCCCTGCCGAAGTAGAAGTGGTATACATGGCTGGTTTTAGCCAATTCAAGTCTATCATTCCTGCCGACTTTACGGTAACCCTATTGTACGAAGACTTAATAAGGAGCAACAACAACACGCATGCCGTTACGTTAAGTCAATACCCATCGCATGTGCTAAAGCCTAAGATAAAGCCCGAAAAAGTACAATGGCTTATTGAGTTTATAAAATAATGATTAAAATTGGCATAACAGGTGGCATTGGGGCTGGAAAATCGTTTGTATGCAAGCGTTTATCGGCCATGGGTTTCCCTATTTTTGATTGTGACAAAGAGGGAAAACTAGTCATGAACAGCCATCCTATTGTGCGTTTTAGGCTTACCGAACTATTGGGCCAGGAATGCTACCAAAACGACACCCTTAACAGGGCTTTTGTGGCAGAAAAAATATTCAATAACCCTACCCTAAAACAACAAGTAGAGGCCATTGTGCACCCTATGGTAGCAGAGCAATTTGTAACGTGGGCATCCGCACAAGATTCACCCTTTGTATTTGTAGAATCGGCCATTTTATACGAAAGCGGTTTTGACCAACAAGTAGACAAGGTAGTGGTGGTAGATGCCAACAAAGAAACACGCATAGCTCGCATTCTACAACGTGACGCTTGCAGCAAAAACCAAGCAGAAGAACGCATCAATGCCCAAATGAGTAGCGAAGAAAAACAAAAAAAAGCCGACTATGTTATCGTAAACAACCATGGTTCAGATATCAATAGTCAGCTATTTGATTTGGTAAAGAAACTTTACAAACTAATTACTGTTTAGTTTTTGTATTTATAGTGGCACGACACTTTTCCTTTTGACATTGCCGTTAACTTACTTCCTATTAACTGTTTACGTATAGGCGAAATGTGGTCTACGTAAATTTTGCCCAATAAATGATCGTATTCGTGTTGAATAGCTCGTGCAGGGAAACCTGTGTACGTTTCGGTATGTTCTTGCCAATTTTGGTCATAGTAACGAATGGTAACCGAAAGTGAGCGTTTTACCCTTTCCGATAAACCTGGAACACTCAAACAACCTTCTTCTGATGTTTCTGTTTCGTTGCTGAATTGGATAATCTCTGGGTTAATAAACACCTTTTTAAAATTAGCATACTGTGGTTCGTCATCGGCCATTACCGACAAATCTAAAATAAACAATTTAATAGACAAACCAATTTGAGGAGCTGCCAACCCTACACCGCCCGACTTGGTTAGGGTTTTAAACATATCATCAATTAAGGTATTCAACTCGGGATAATCGGCTGCAATGGGTGCTGCTTGTTTTCTTAATACGGGATTACCGTAAATTACAATGGGATAAATCATATATTATAGGTATCTTTTTGATTCTAAATAATCTTGCAAAATAATAGTGGCACTAATTTCGTCTACTAAGGCTTTGTTTTGCCTATCTTTCTTTTTCAATCCGCCATCTAACATGGCCCGATGCGCCAATACCGAGGTAAACCGTTCGTCGTAAAATACTACGGGAATCTGAGGGATTTTTTTCTTTAGCGTTGCCACAAAGGGTTGTATGTAGCGCATCGATTCCGATGGTTGGTTGTTCATTTGCTTAGGCAAACCCACCACAATGGTTTCTACCGCTTCTTTGGCCACGTATTGCTGAATAAAGTCAACAATTTGGTGAGCAGGAACAGTTGCTAAACCGCCTGCAATAATTTGCATGGGGTCGGTTACTGCCACTCCCACACGCTTGCGTCCATAATCAATTGCCATGATACGTGCCATAATCGATACAAAGATAATAAAATTTGACTAATCGACTAATCGAATAAGTTAGGAATTAGGAATTAGGAGTTAGGAGTTAGGAGTTTCAGTGCAAGGTGAGTGCAGAAACAATGCGGTCACTGAGCTTGTCGAAGTGCCCAGCATTGGTTATGCCGAACCGCCGCCTGAAATCATGAGCGAAGCGAATAATTTTTGTGCGAGCCGAGCGCAGCATTGAATAATTAACGATTCAACGATTCCGCGATTAGGCGATTTAACAAAAAAAATATTAACTTTGCAGAAATAGTCAACTCAACGACTCAACGACTAAACGACTCAACAACCATATGACCAAAATCCTAGTAACCGGTGGTGTTGGCTTTATTGGCTCACACACCGTAGTAGAACTGATGCAAGCAGGCTACGAGCCTATTATCATCGACAATTTATCTAACTCGTCTATCAACGTGCTAGACGGTATCGAAAAAATTACGGGCAAACGTCCCTTCTTTGCACAAGTAGATTGCCGCGACAAGACCGCTATAGACCAAGTACTAAAACAACAAGGCCCTATTAAAGCCATTATTCACTTTGCCGCTAGCAAAGCCGTAGGCGAATCGGTAGAAAAACCCTTGCTTTACTACCGCAACAACCTGGTATCGTTGCTAAATTTATTGGAATTAATGCAAGAAAATAGCATCCAGCACTTGGTATTTTCGTCGTCGTGCACCGTGTACGGACAACCCGAGGTATTGCCCGTTACCGAAAGCGCCCCCATTCAGCCAGCCCTATCGCCCTACGGCAACACCAAACAAATTTGCGAAGAAATTATTACCGATACGGCTTACGCCGATAAAAACATTCACGCCATTTTGTTGCGCTACTTTAACCCCATTGGGGCACACCCCAGTGCCGAAATTGGCGAATTGCCCATTGGCGTACCTCAAAACCTAATACCTTACGTTACCCAAACCGCCGCAGGCATACGCGAGCAATTAAAGGTATTTGGCAACGACTACAATACCCCCGATGGCTATTGCATTCGCGACTACATCAACGTAACCGACCTTGCCAAAGCCCACGTAGTTGCTGTACAACGCCTTACCGAAGAAAAACAAAAACAATCGGTAGAGGTATTTAACATTGGTACCGGCCGTGGGTTATCGGTATTAGAAATTATCAACGCCTTTGAAAAAGTAACGGGCCAAAAACTAAACTACGCGGTAGTGGGCCGTCGCGAGGGAGATATTGAACAAGTGTGGGCCGACCCTACATTTGCCAACACCGAACTAGGTTGGAAAGCCGAAAAAGGCATAGAAGAAACCTTACTATCTGCCTGGAAATGGCAAGAAAAACTAAAGTCGAAGGTCTAAAGCACCGTGCCGGATGGCACGTAATCGCAAGGATAATATTTACCCCGTAGGGGTAATTCTTTATTGTAGGCAGGTCTTTGAGGGGTGCAGCCCCGAAAAGGCCTGTAGTAGGGACGCACGGCTCGTGCGTCCGTGGCGCAGAAGAAAATAAATTCTATGAAACCATACGTATTTAATGTAGCAGAAACAGCACAGGCGTGTATCCAATGGATAAAAGATTGGATGCAACACAACGGCAACGACCAAACCAAAGTTATTATTGGCATTAGCGGTGGCAAAGATTCTACCGTGGTAGCTGCATTGTGCGCCAAAGCCTTGGGCAAAGAACGCGTTTTAGGAGTAATGATGCCCAATAAAGTTCAACCCGACATTGCCGACTCAGAGCATATTATTAAGCATTTAGGCATTCCTGCCATTACGGTAAACATTCACGAAGCCTATCATGGCATTACAAGTGCCATTAACCAAGCGCTTCCCCAAAACCAGTTAAATGGTCCTTACCTTACCAACACCCCTGCCCGACTACGCATGACCACCCTATACGGCGTATGCGCCCTTGTGGGAAACGCCCGTGTGGTAAATACCTGCAACCGCAGCGAAGACGTGCAAGGCTATTCTACCCACTACGGTGATAGTGCAGGCGATTTTGCACCCGTTGCCAAACTTACTACCGAAGAAGTGGTTGCCATAGGCGATTATTTAGGACTACCCTACGAATTAACGCACAAAGCCCCATCGGATGGTATGTGTGGCAAAACCGACGAAGATAACCTAGGTTGGACCTACCACGAAGTAAACCAGATTATTCGCCTAAACCAAGTAGGCGAACATTACGACGCCATTGTAAAACGCTATTTGGCTATGCAATTTAAATTAAAGGCCGTACAATTGCCCGCCTTTATGCCTAACCTACCCGACTATTTTGCCGAAAAATACGGCATTTAAGTCGCTACGCGACTGTCACTAGTCGCATGTCACTTGTTGCTTGTTGCTTCGCAACGTTAAATTGTTAAATCGTTGAATCGCAAAATTATTCGGACTACGTCCTCATGATTTTGCTCCCGCTCGGCATAATCAATGCTGGGCACTTCGACAAGCTCAGTGACCGCATTGCTTCTGCTCTCACCTCGCACAAAAATTATTCGCTGCGCTCATGATTTTGCTCCCGCTCGGCAATGATTAAATAAATTTATCATTGCTCTCACTTAATCGCAAAATTCCTAACTCCTAATTCCTAATTCCTAACTCCTAATTTATCGATTCACCGATTCACCGATTAGTCAAAAATTGTAACCCTTTTGAAACAGACGGACACGTAACAAGCGTTATTTGTCCGTTTTTTTTGGCGCTTACTATTTTTTAATGTAATTTTGCACATATTTTTAAAATTTGTGCAAAAATGATTGAACAAAATCTAATCAAGTTATTTGAACATAGTTTCAAAAACAACTGGGAGTTACCTGCATATACAAACTACTACCGTCAAGTAACCCTTACCTATGGCGATTCTGCCAAACAAATAGCCAAATTACACTTACTATTTGAGCAAGCCAACATCAAACCTGGCGACAAAATTTCGCTTATTGGTCGTAACACCCCTAACTGGACCATTACTTATGTAGCGGTAGTTACCTACGGAGCGGTTATTGTTCCTATTTTGCAAGATTTTAATGCCAACGACGTACACCACATTGTAAACCACTCTGATTCGGTTCTTTTGTTCTGTAGTGATAAAATTTGGGACAAACTAGACGAAGACAAAATGGACAAACTAATGGCAGTTATCTCGTTAAATGACTTTACCTGCATGTATCAAAACGAAGAAGCTACCATGCACAGCATGCTTACCAACCTAAACGACGAATTTGCTGCCCGTTACCCCAACGGATTTGGTCCTGACGATATTCACTACACAGAGCGCGACAACTCTGAATTGGCCATGATTAGCTACACCTCTGGTACTACTGGTTTTAGCAAAGGCGTAATGCTTACTGCAAATGCCTTGGCAGGAAACATTACCTACGGCATCCGCACCAAATTGCTAGAACGTGGCAACCGCGTACTTAATTTCTTGCCACTAGCACACGCATACGGCATGGCCTTTGACTTTTTAACTGCAACCTGCTGTGGTGCGCACACCTACCTATTAAATAAGATTCCAAGTCCTAAGGTACTTATCAAAGCCTTTAACGAAATCAAGCCTACGGTAATTTTTACTGTACCTCTTATCTTGGAAAAACTATACCGTAAACAAATCCAACCCAAAATTACCAAAAAGGGCATGCGTTTTGCTTTGCACATTCCTTTGTTGGACGATACCATTTACGGCAAAATTAACAAGACCCTAACCGAAGCCTTTGGTGGCGAATTTAAAGAAATCATCATTGGCGGTGCACCCCTTAACCGCGAAGTAGAAATGTTCTTGCACCGCATTGGTTTCCGTTATACCGTGGGTTATGGTATGACCGAATGCGGTCCACTTATTAGCCACTCTTACCACAAAGACTTTGTTCCCACCTCTGCTGGTAAGGTATTGGATACCATGCAAGTAAAAATTGAATCGCCCGATGCAGAAAACATTCCTGGCGAAATTCTAGTAAAAGGCGAAAACGTAATGAGCGGTTACTACAAAAACGTAGAAGCCACCCAACAAGTATTTACCGAAGACGGCTGGATGCGCACAGGCGACATGGGTACGGTAGACAAAGATGGCAACATCTTTATTAAAGGTCGTAGCAAAACCATGATTTTGAGTGCAAACGGACAAAACATCTATCCAGAAGAAATCGAGGCCAAATTAAACAACCTACCCTTTGTAATGGAAAGTTTGGTAATTGACAAAGATGGCAAATTGTACGGTTTGGTATACCCCGACTACGAAGCAGTAGACGCCGCTGGCATCAATTCTGCCGAACTAGAAGTGGCTATGGAAGACAACCGCAAGGAACTAAACAGCCAAGTAGCCGCTTACGAAGGATTGTCAAAAATCATTCTTCACCCCGAAGAATTTGAAAAGACACCCAAGAAAAGCATCAAAAGGTATTTATACGCCAACATTCCCGTTTAATACCTTTTAACATAATTTATTGGTGCTATCGTTTGAAAAACAACAAATAATACTAAATTTGCAAGTGCTAACCTTTTAATTTAAGCAACATGAAAAAATTAGTTTTATTTGTAGCAACAATTGTTGCCGTAGCGTTTGCAGCATGCTGCAACACCGAAAGTTGCGATGCAACTGCCGAAGAAGAAGCAGCTCCTGCAGAAATCACCGTAATTGAAGAAGCACCTGCCGCAGAAGAAATTGCACCTGCCGAAGAAGCTCCTATCGAAGAAGTTGCTCCTGTCGAAGAAGTTGCTCCTGTTGAAGAAGTTGCTCCTGTTGAAGAAGTTGCTCCTGTTGAATAATATTCACTTGATTTTACTAGAGGCTGGTTCAAAATTAATTTTGTTCCAGCCTCTTTTTTAAGAAAACACTAAACAAAATATACATGATACAACGCATTCAAAGTATTTACTTACTAATTGTTACCATCTTATCTATTGTAATCTGCTTGTACCCCTACGCATCTATTAACGGAGCAGAACTAACCTACACTACCTCTATCATCTATGCAGGATTGGCCACCATCATTCCCGTTACCACCCTGTTTACCATCTTTTTGTTTAGAAAACGTATCCTACAAATGCGTCTTTGCAGTTTTGCGTGCATTGTAATGCTATTCCAAGCTGGTTATATGCTTGCTAGCTATTTTATTGCAAGCGATGGTCAGGCAGAAGGTACCTGTCATTTGTACTTGCCAGCTGTAGTTCCATACATCAATATCATTTTAACCTATTTAGCCATTCGTGGCATTGGCAAAGACGAAGCCATGGTACGCGCGGCCGATAGACTTAGATAGGCGTTGAGTCGTTGAGTCGTTTAGGCGTTTAGGCGATCCTATTCGGTCCCTGAGCTTGTCGAAGGGCCCGAATAATCGGTGAGGCGGTGAGGCGTAGCCCGAATAATTGACGACCTTCGACTTTGGACTTTCGACTTTGGACTTTAGACTTTTGACTTTGGAAGTCGCTGCGCGACTAACATAGATGACAATTAAATTTGTATGTGCGCGTAATTTTTAGTAATTTCGCGCACGCTTTTATTTATAACGTTATGAACAAGAATTTTACTGAATATGGTGGTTTAAACCTATCGGCTACTTGCAAAGAAGTGCAAGCCGCATGGGACAAAAACGACGTTTTTAAACAAAGTATCGAAACACGCGAAGGATGCCCTACCTTTGTATTTTACGAAGGTCCCCCTTCTGCTAACGGCATGCCTGGTATTCACCACGTAATGGCTCGTTCTATTAAAGACTTGTTTTTGCGCTACAAAACCATGAAAGGCTTTAAGGTAAACCGTAAAGCTGGCTGGGACACCCATGGTCTACCCGTAGAATTGGGCGTAGAAAAAGCCTTGGGCATTACCAAAGAAGACATTGGCAAAACCATATCGGTAGAAGAATACAACGCTACCTGCCGCAAAGAGGTAATGAAATACACCAAAGAATGGGAAGGTTTGACCCAAAAAATGGGGTATTGGATTGATATGGAAAATCCATACATTACCTACGAAAATAGCTACATCGAAAGCCTTTGGTGGTTACTACAACAACTATACAAAAAAGGATTGTTGTACAAAGGTTACACCATTCAACCTTACTCGCCTGCCGCTGGTAGTGGTTTAAGTTCGCACGAATTGAACCAACCCGGATGCTACCGCGACGTAAAAGACACCACCGTAACCGCTCAATTCAAAGTTAAAGGACAAGAAAACCTATACCTATTGGCATGGACCACCACTCCATGGACCTTAACCTCTAACACCGCCTTGTGTGTAGGTCCTAATATTGATTACGTGCGCTATGCCACCCAAAACCCTTATACAGGACAAGATATTGAGGTAATTTTGGCAGCTGACTTGTTTGAAAGCTACTTTAAAGGCCAAGAAAAACCCACCGAAACCTTTAAAGGCAGCACCCTAGAAGGCATGGAATACGAACCCCTTATTCCTTTCTTTACTCCTATGGGCGATGGTGCGTTCCGCGTTATTTTGGGCGATTACGTAACCACCGAAGATGGTACCGGTATTGTTCACATTGCACCTACCTTTGGTGCCGATGACGCCCGCGTGGCTAAAGCAGCCGGCATTCCTCCTATGCAAGTGATGGACAAAAACGGCAACTTGCGCCCCACCGTCGATTTGCAAGGTAAATATTACTTACTAGAAGATTTGGATGCCGATTACGTAGCTAAATACGTAAACGTAGAGGCATACGCTCCTTACGCAGGCAAATTTGTAAAAAATGCCTACGATCCTACCCTTACCGACAAAGACGAAACCTTGGACATCGCGCTTTGCATGATGTTAAAACAACAAGGTTTGGCCTTTAAAATAGAAAAACACACCCACAACTATCCACACTGCTGGCGTACCGACAAACCCGTGTTGTACTACCCCTTGGATAGCTGGTTTATTCGTTCTACGGCTTGCCGTGAACAAATGGTAGAACTTAACAAAACCATCAACTGGAAACCTCAATCTACCGGTACAGGTCGTTTTGGCAAATGGCTAGAAAACCTACAAGACTGGAACCTATCGCGTAGCCGTTATTGGGGTACCCCATTGCCTATTTGGCGCACCGAAGATGGCAAAGAAGAAATTTGCATCGGTTCGATTGCCGAACTAATGGAAGAGATTGAAAAAGCCATCGCTGCTGGTGTAATGACCGAAAATCCATTTAAAAACTTTAAAGTAGGCGATTACTCGGCCGAAAACTACAGCGTTAAAAACATCGATTTGCACCGTCCATATGTAGATAACATTGTATTGGTATCGAAAGACGGCAAACCCATGTACCGCGAAACCGACCTTATTGACGTTTGGTTTGACTCGGGTGCTATGCCTTATGCACAATTGCACTATCCTTTCGAAAACAAAGAAATGATAGACAACGGCACGTTCTTCCCTGCCGACTTTATCAACGAAGGGGTAGACCAAACCCGTGGCTGGTTCTTTACCTTGCACGCCATTTCTACCATGGTAAAAGGCTCGGTAGCCTTTAAAAACGTTATCTCTAACGGCCTTGTGTTAGATAAAAATGGCAACAAAATGTCTAAACGTTTGGGCAACTCGGTCGATCCTTTCGAAGCCATCGAAAAATACGGTGCCGACCCAGTACGTTGGTACATGATGACCAACTCGGCTCCTTGGGACAACCTTAAATTTGACCGCGAAGGCGTAGAAGAAGTATCGCGCAAATTCTTTGGTACGCTATACAACACCTACTCTTTCTTTGCCTTGTATGCCAACGTAGATGGTTTTGATTATAGCCAAGACGAAGTTCCCATGAACGAACGTCCCGAAATTGACCGTTGGATTATTTCGCTATTAAATAGTTTGATTAAAGAAGTGGACGAAAGTTTGGCAGCTTACGAACCTACCCGTGCAGGCCGTGCCATTGCCGACTTTGTATCAGAAAACTTAAGTAACTGGTATGTACGCCTAAACCGTAAACGCTACTGGGCAGGTCAAATGACCACCGACAAACTATCGGCATACCAAACCCTTTATAGCTGCTTGGATACCATTGCCCGTCTAATGGCACCTATCGCTCCTTTCTATGCAGACCGTTTGTTCTGCGATTTGAACCAAGCAACAGGTCGTAACAACGAGGTTTCTGTTCACCTAACCTTGTTCCCTACCTACAACCAAGACTTGATTCAACCCGAGCTTGAAGCCCGCATGGATATTGCACAACGCATTACCTCGTTGGTATTGGCCTTGCGTAAAAAAGAGAGCCTAAAAGTACGTCAACCCCTTAGCCACATTATGATTCCTAGCATAGATGCTACCACCGATGGTTACATCAACAGCATCAAAGACATTGTGATGAGCGAGGTAAACGTAAAAGACATCAAGTTGGTAGATGGTTCTAACGGCATTTTGGTAAAACGCATCAAACCCGACTTTAAAAAGTTAGGACCTAAATGCGGCAAAAACATGAAGCAAGTGGCTGCTGCCCTACAAAGCATGGAGCAATCTGCCATTGCCCAATTTGAAAAAGAAGGACAATATACCTTTGCTATCGAAGGTCAAGAAATAGCAGTAAGCACCGAAGATGTTACCATCTTCTCTGAAGATATTCCAGGATGGTCGGTAGCTAACGATGGCAATATTACCATTGCCTTGGATATTACCCTAACCGACGAATTGATTAACGAAGGTATTGCTCGCGAATTGGTAAACCGCATTCAAAACATCCGCAAAAGCAGTGGTTTGGAAATTACCGACCGTATCAACGTTTCGGTTTCGGCTCCAGACAATATCAACATTGCCATTGCAGCACACAAAGCATACATCGCATCGCAAGTTTTGGCCAACAATTTGTTCTTAACCGACCAACTAAGCAACGCTACCGAAGTAGACTTTGACGGCACCTCTTTGTTTATCCAAATAGAAAAAATCTAAAAGATTCAAAAAGTGCCCGTCTAAATAGGAATATTGATTTTTATTTGTTATATTCGCATATCGTTAACCTTATAAATACTATGCGCTATGGCAGAGAAGACCAGATATTCTGATGCAGAGTTGGAAGAGTTCAGAGTACTTATCCAAGAAAAATTAGACCAAGCCTACAAAGACTATGATGTATTAAAGAGCGCGCTCGACAATTCAACGGGCAATGATGTATCGGACACATCGCCCACCTTTAAAGTATTGGAAGAAGGTGCTACCACTTCCATGAAAGAAGAATCAGCACGTTTAGCACAACGTCAAATGAAGTTTATTCAAAACTTGCAAGCGGCTTTGGTACGCATTGAAAATAAAACGTACGGCATTTGCAGAGAAACCGGAAAACTTATTCCAAAGGAACGCTTACGCGCTGTGCCGCACACCACATTAAGCATTGAAGCAAAAGGAGGCAAATAATTATTATGATGCAATCCATAACCAAGAAGGCGCTTTTTAGCGCCTCACTTGTTTTTATTATACTACTACTGGATCAAATCATTAAGATTTGGGTAAAAACATCGTTTTACCTAGGCGAAGAACTGTACATTACATCGTTCTTCCGCTTGGTATTTGTAGAGAACAACGGCATGGCCTTTGGCATCTCGCTAGGCGATAAAATATACCTTACCCTATTCCGAATTCTTGCATCAATAGCCATTCTTATCTACCTTATTTTAAACGTCAAAAAGAAGGCACACAACCTATCACTAGCTAGCATTGCCCTTATTTTTGCTGGCGCCACGGGCAACATCATAGACTGCGTTTTTTACGGGAGATGGTTTGATTACGCCCCCTACTTTTATGGGAAAGTGGTAGACATGTTCTATTTCCCCCTAATTGAAGGACATTATTGGGATTGGATTCCAGGCGTAGGTGGCCAACCTTTTGTGTTTTTTGCCCCTGTATTTAACTTGGCCGACTCGGCCATCTGCATAGGTGTAGCCTTATTACTACTATACGAAAGCAAATTTGCCAAACATGAAAACAAGTAAGGTTTTTCTGCTTATATTTGCTTTACTAGCGGCATGCCAAGCGCCCAAAGAGCCTGTTAATCCGCTTTTAGACCAACAAACCATGGCAAAGTTCTTAACCGAACTGCATTTTTACGAGAGCATGGTAAACAACCGCTACATTCAAAACGAGCAGTCTGCTCACTATTACCAACAAATCTTTGAGAAATTTCAAGTTACACCAGCTCAACTAGATAGTGCATTGGTATGGTACGAACATCATCACAAAGAATACCTTGCCATGTATGCCTTTGTGCGATACAATTTTGAAGAAGAAACAAGAAAAATAAATAGCGGCATCTACAATTATTACTTGCCTCCGCTGCCTTCTATTTGGACTTATTACGGAAAAGCGCCAGCCACCGACACATGCTGGCATAGTTTTTCTGATTTTACCTACTATTTACAACTGCCTGCGTCTGAACTCCGCACAGACCACTGCAGTAGCCACCCCTACGTTGAGCGACTCGGACGTACAACGCCCTACTGGAAAGTTAGGAATTAATAGCTTTTGAGTAGCAAGCGCTTGTACTTGACTTGATACGCCATTGCCTTCGTTTCCCATTACAATAATGCCCGAATCCGATAACGTGGCATCGTACAAATTATTGCCATCTAAGGCCGTTACATAAATAGGCATGTTTAGTTTTTCTAACACCATGGGTAGGTCTACATAATGAACCTTAACACGCGACAAAGCCCCCATGGTAGCTTGCACTACTTTTGGGTTGTATGCATCCACCGTACCATGCGAACACAATATATGTTCTACGCCAAACCAATCGGCCAAGCGGATAATGGTACCCAAATTACCTGCATCTTGCACACCATCTAAAGCCAATACTAGCTGCCTAGACAAAGCATCATAGGGGATATCAAAACTAGGCACTTCAAAAACAGCCAATACATGTTGTGGTGTCTCTAATCGACTAATCTTGCACAATTCATCGTACAACACTTCTATCTTTTCGTCTGCTTGCAAAGGGCCTGTATAAGCATCGGTATAAAACAACGCTCGGCAAGTAAAGGCAGGCAACATATCGGCCACCATTTTATCGCCTTCGGCCACAAATAAGCCCAATTGCTTTCTAAATTTCTTTAAAGACAGTTGCTGAACCCACTTTATTTTTGCCTTCGATAACGCCATAGTCAAGAATTAATAAATATTTGTACGAAGTTACAAAAGAAATTGATTTTTATACTAAATTTGTGCAAAATTGTGTAGATACATGCCAAAAGGAAGGTATTTAATAGGAATCTTATGCTGTTTACTCTTGCTACTATGTGGTTGCAAGGTAACCAAATACGTACCCGATGGCAGCTACCTACTAGACAAGGTAAAAATTACTACCGACAACAAGGCACTAAACGACACAGACTTTAGCATTTACCTTCGCCAACGCCCTAATCCCAAACTGTTCAATTTTATCAACTTTAATTTAGGGTTGTATAGTTTATCCAGCCCCGATACTACGTTGTGGATTAATCGATTTCTGCAAAAAATTGGCGACGCTCCTATTATTTACGACTCGATAGCAACCCAAGCATCGGCCAACGAGTTGCAAAAAGTAATGCGTAATAAAGGGTACGCCAATGCCACCGTTACCACCGATGTTAAATTTAAGAAAAAGAAAGCCGAAGTACGCTACCAGATTACCAGCAACCAACCCTATCGTATCAAAACGTTTAAATACCGCATTAAAAACCACGCTGTAGACTCTATTATACGCAACGACTCTGTTAATTCACTCATCAAAGCAGGCGAGTTATTTAACATTGACGTTCTAGAACAAGAACGTGTGCGACTCAACAAGCTGCTACGCAACCACGGATACATCAACTTTGACAAAGAATACATAGGTTTTGTAGCCGACACTACCGCTGGAAACAGAAGCGTACATGTTACCATGACCGTACGCCCCATGCGTAAAATTGTGGGCAAAAAGCAAATCATTCAAATAGAACACGAACCCTATCACATCAATCAGGTTAACTATTTTGTAGTAAACAACGTAAGTGATGTAACCAACGATTCTACTCGTAAACAATTAACTTCTACCCAATACAAAGGGCTAAACATTCATAGTAACAATAATTTTGTACGTCCCTCTGCCCTGTATAACTGCACGGGCATAGAAAGCGACCGTCTTTACCAAGACAAAAATACCGAGCAAACCTATGCACGTTTATCGGGCCTACACATCTTTAAATACCTTAACATCAATTACAAAGATGCCCCCGACAGTATAGTTATTGTGCCCAAAGCAAACGTAGAAGATAGTTTAATGTACGGGGTAGAAAACAATATCTTGTACGATACGTTGCGCTACAAACAAGTTGATTGCAACATTGTAGTTACACCCGATAAGCTGCAGTCGTTTAGTTTTGAGTTAGAAGGTACTAACAACGAAGGCGATTTTGGTATAGCAGGCAAGTTTGGCTACAACCACAACAACATTTTTAGGGGTGGCGAAACCTTTAAGTTCCAGATAAGAGGGGCCAACGAGTCGCTTATAGGCACCCGATCCATTTGGGACATCAGTACCGAGGCTGGGCTACAATTCCCCACCTTTTTATTCCCATTTGTAAAGAAAAAATTTATTTGGGAAAATATTGCCACTACCGACGTGTACGTTAACTTTAGCTACCAAATTAGAAGTGAATATTCACGTATTATTGCAGGTGCGGGTATGCGATACAATTGGCAAACAGGCAAAAAGTTAAACCACTCGCTTAATTTGGTTGATTTTAACTACGTTTACCTGCCTTTTATCTCCGATTCGTTTAAAGAAACCATCGGTTCTTCGCTACTAAAATATAGCTACGAAGACCACATGATTATGAGCTCGGGGTATAGTATTTCTTACAGCAACCAAGTAGGCAAAAATAAGGACACCTACAATGTGCGCGCTTCTGCCGAAATTGGCGGCAACCTTTTGTACGGCATTTGTGCGGCTGCAGGCGCTACGCAAGATGCCAATGGGTCTTACTTATTGGGTAACATTCCTTTCTCGCAATACGCCAAGGTAGATGCCTCGTTTAGCTACAACCAAATTGTTGACGAAAAGAACTCAATTGTTTACCACGCTGGCTTTGGCGTAGGCATTCCCTACCTTAACTCTAGCATTTTACCCTTTGAGAAACGTTACTATGGCGGTGGTGCCAACAGCGTTAGGGGATGGTCAGCTCGTTCTTTAGGACCAGGTTCGTACAACGCAGGTACCGACATCGATTACATGAAACAATCGGGCGATATTAACCTAAACCTAAACGTAGAATACCGTACCAAATTGGTATGGCTATTGGAATTGGCTGCCTTTATTGATGCTGGCAACATTTGGACATTAGCCGACGAAGGGCAAGCAGGAGGACAATTCCAATGGAACCAGTTCTACAAACAAATAGCCCTAGGATACGGTATTGGGTTGCGTTTAAATTTCGATTTCTTTGTAGTGCGTTTGGATTGGGGGTTAAAAGCGTACGATCCAGGAGCTGCACCAGGCGAGCAATGGCGCTTTACCCCATCTTGGAATATTCTTAAAGACACCGCCTTGCATTTTGCCGTGGGATATCCATTCTAAACGGATGGGCAACGCCTAAGTAACTTGTTCCAAAGCGAAAAATTCTCCTTTCTCCTTTTTCATTTCTCATTTATTTATATTATCTTTGTGGCGCAATTGTGCGATGGTCTCGTAGCTCAGCTGGATAGAGCAACAGCCTTCTAAGCTGTGGGTCGTGGGTTCGAATCCCGCCGGGATCACAAAATAGCTCGCTTTAAAGCGAGCTATTTTTGTAATTAGTTACCAATCAACCTATTCACCAACAACTATGGCTGATAATTATTTAGAAAAGCAATACGCCGATTACGAAAAAAGACGCGCCGAATGGGAGCGTCAAAAGAAATTGGGCAAACTACCCAAAAAGAAGAAAACAACCGATCAATAAGGTCGGACACAAAAAAAGCGAAGCATACACTTCGCTTTTAGTAGCGGGAACGAGAGTTGAACTCGTGACCTCCGGGTTATGAATCCGACGCTCTAACCAACTGAGCTATCCCGCCATCTGTCTCAAAGACGGTGCAAAAGTAAGTCTTTTTTTTGAATTACGAAAATTTGTAGGCAATTTATTTTACAAATTTTACAGCCACCCAATTATTTTGTTCTTTTACACCCACTTGAGTTAGTCCTAAATCATTGGCACACTGTGCAATAACAGGAATATCTTCGGTATAAAAACCACTCATATAAAGCACACCCCCTGCTGCCAACGTTGCCACATATGCCGCCATATCGTTCAATAATATATTCCGATTAATATTGGCCAAGACAATATCAAAACTTTTCCCTGCCAACAACGATGCATCGCCCAATTGAATTTCTATATCGGTATGGTTTAGCTGCGCACTTTCCTGAGCATTTTCGTAACACCACGAATCAATGTCTATTGCCAATACGCTAGCAGCTCCTTTTTTCTTGGCTAAAATTCCCAGCACAGCAGTACCACACCCCATATCTAACACGCGTTTTCCTGTCATATCGTCTTCTAAAATCCACGATAGCATATTGGCCGTAGTGGCATGATGACCTGTGCCAAACGACATTTTAGGGTCTATAATAATATCGTAAGTAGCCTTGGGAACATCAGTATGAAAAGTGCTATGAATAACGCACTCATTGCCAATTACAATGGGCTGAAAAAAGTGCTTTTCCCATTCTTCGTTCCAATTCTTATCGGGCATTTCTTCTAGTTGGTACCCATTGGGCAATAATTGATTTAAACTTTCGGTGTTTAAATCCGTCATAGGTATATAAGCAAATAGTTGATTTTCGGTGTTTTCGAACATATCAAAACCTATTTCGCCCAACTGATATACCATCACATCTACCTCATAATCTGGTAGTTGAGAAACATCAACAATAACTTTTATGTATTTCATTTCAATTTAACAATAAAAAGCACAAACCGATAAAATTTATCCGTATCTTTGTACAGAATTATCTTTACAAAGATAGTACAAAAATAAGACGCCATGAAACGAATTTTATTTTTTTTAAGCGCACTATGCCTATCATCCATGGCATTTGGCCAATACGATGATATTTATTACACTTCTTCGTCTAAATCGACCAAGAAAGAAGGCACCACCGTTATTGTTAATAGCAGTTCGTCGCGCGATGTAGACGAATACAATCGTCGCAACCAAAACGACAAAGCAGAAACGGTGATAGTAGTAGACGACGAGGATTTTAAAAACACACAAGAGATTGTACGTTTTTACAATCCAGAAGCGGTTACTATTAACGATCCTCAATACGTTTACATCATTCAAAACGATGACGACGAGGAAGAAAGCAACTACGAACCCAACGTGGATGTTAACATCAACCTAGGCTGGGGCTGGAATTGGTACAACCCATGGACATCGTGGAGCGTGTGGGACCCTTGGTTCTACTCTAGCTTTACATGGGGTTGGTACGATCCTTGGTATCATCCTTACCCATATTATCCTGGCTATTACCCAGGATACTACCCCGGATATTATCCAGGATACTATCCTCCACATCACCCTCCACATCACCCACCCCACCATGGTCCCGACTATCACCATTACGACAATGATAGCCGTCGCTACCACTCAACCGATAGCAGAAACTATCATGGTGGAGGCAGCAAACCTGCAGAAAACCGTTCAAAAGCCGATAACCAACGCACCTACGACAACCGCAACACCTCTTCTAGCAACAGAAGTTACAACAGCGGAACTACCAGCAACCGCAATACTAGTAGCGGTAGCAGTAATCGTAAATACGACAGCGGAAGCAGTACTACCAAGTATAAAGGCGATGCTATTACCAACAAATCTTCTAACACAGGAGGCAATAACAGAAGTGGTTCGCACACCAATAGAAGCAACAACGGATCGTCGTTTAACAGCGGTAGCCGCAACTTTAACACCGGTGGCAACAGAAGCATGAATCGCAGTATGCCTGCTGGCGGAGCAAGATCGGGCGGTCATATGCGCAGATAAAAAAAGAACGAAATAATAACATATGAATAAACTTTTATTAGCAAGCACACTCCTTGCACTTTCGCTAGGAGTGTCGGCACAAAATCAGAATTTTTACGATGCAGCTGTAGCAGCTAATTCGGAATTAAATGGCACCGCACGATTTGTATCGGTAGGCGGTGCTATGGGTGCATTAGGGGGCGATGCCAGTACCGTATCGTATAACCCAGCGGGTATTGGGGTATATCGAAGCTCTGAGTTAACCCTTTCTGGTAACATACACTGGACCAACACCAGCATGGGTGGCGATGCGCCTAGCAACTACATTTCGGCCAATTTGGCCAATATTGCCTACATTGGCACTTGGTTAAACCCCAAAGAAAAGGGATTGATTACTTTAAACTTTGGCATCACCTACAACCGCATTAAAAACATGGCGCGCGAAGGTCGTTACTCGGGTATTCAACAAGGTTCTGCCACCGAATTTATTGCCCAAATGACCAATGGAACAGACCCTAACTATTTTAGTGACGATTTAGTAGATCAATTCTACAATACAGACCTAGCATGGCGTTCTATTTTGGGCTATCAAGCATATTTAATTGATCCCATTACCAATCCCTTAAACAACGAAACCGTCTACCTACCCTACTACACCAAAATTGGTAAAGGCAATGTACGCACCAACCTACAGTTTTCTGAATATGGTGCCCACGACGAATACGGCATTAGTATAGGTGGTAACGTAGAGAACATTTTCTACTGGGGTATGTCGTTTAACTGCGATTACTTGTACTACAACAAAAGAGTGGGACAACAAGAAATCTTTAACGATGGTAATGCGTATACCATGCACACCAACTACGCCATGGAAGGATGTGGTTTTGCTTACAAATTAGGTTTTATTGTTCGCCCTGTAAACTGGTTGCGCATAGGTGCTGCCTTCCACACCCCTACTTGGTACTACATGGAAGATTGGGCATCGGCTAGCGTCAGCTTTAAAAACCCAAGTAAAGATAACCAAACCGATTATAAAGACACCCCCGTTAGCGAAGGCCAATTTTATTTAGAAAGCCCACTTAGCGCCATGGGTAGTTTAGGTTTTGTGTTGGGTAAATTTGGTTTTATTGGCATCGATTACCAATATACCAATTCACAAAACATTATTCTAAAAGACTCACACAAAACCCCTCAAGACATCATGAACATGGCATCGAATGGTGCTATAGCAGACACCCACGCTTTCCGCATTGGTGCCGAATTTAAACCTGTAGATGCCCTTGCCTTGCGCATTGGTGGCGGTTATACCATGCCTATAGCCAAAGAGGGAGCTACCAGACACTACTACAACAACGATGTTCGTTGCGATATGGATTACTACAATAGCAAAGAATCGTACAATGTTACGGCAGGTATTGGCTACCGCATAGACAGACATGCCGTTGATTTAGCCTACGTATGGCAAGTAAATCATGCCGATTTTTACGCCTACCAAGGTGCCGACCCTATTGGATTACGCAGCGTACGTAACCAATTGGTATTAACCTACGGCATACGTTTTTAAAGAAACATAGATTACCAAAAAAAAGACTCATTTTTAAAAATGAGTCTTTTTTTATTATAAGAGCAATTATACAAAGGTTAATTAGTACATTAAAAATCCTATTTCATTAGGGGTTACAAGGGTAAGCAATGCCTTGGCTGGAATGGTAATAGAAGCTTGCCACTTACCTATAGTAAGTGATGTTGTATATGGTTGGTCAGAATGATTGTATAGTTGAACAGCTAATTTACCTTGAGGGTTTACGCTAGCAATGCCATACAACGGAGTATTTTCTTTGCCACTTACAGTATAAATAGTATCGCCTGGACGTAATGTATTACTTATTTGTTTTAACGCATAATAGTAAGGTGTGTAGTATAATTGCTTAGAATCGGTATCAACCATAAGGGGGGCTCCACAAAAATTAGATACATGATTAGGACCTCCCTGCTTATCCAAAACCATATTCCAATCAATAAAGCCGTGCATTCTATGCTCTATTCCTTCTAACAAGTAAGTTACATACCTTTCAACTACGGAATACTTAGGGTGTAACTCGGGCCAAAACGGCGTACTATATGCCCAATCTGTAGCTTCCTTGTTCCACCAAAAAGCATCGTTTGCAAACCAATTTTCTTCCGTAAATCCTTCGGGGTCGGTTACAGCATCCCACGCTGGACAACCTAAATTATCTACACACCCTTCTGTATGAATAATTAATTTATCTAGATGGTTAGCATAAACAGAGTCTAGCACATCTGGGAAACTACTTACCGTGCTACCATACCAATGCACTGCCATGCCTGCTGTTGCCGCACGAGCCAAAGAATCGCCGTAAATGGCCGATATATATGGGCCCATCTCAAAGGTATTCTGATCGAATCCAAATATTTTAGTAGACAACCCAGCTTGTTTAATAGCAGGAGCAAGGTAGTGACCTATAAACTTTGCTTCATCTTGTGGCGACACATCCATACTTTCCCACCCCCCGTCATTGCCCATAGGCTCGTTAACAGGTGTTACTGCCCAAATATTAATACCTTCTTGTTGATAAGCTTGGATGTATTTTACTAAATAATTAGCATAAGTTGCATAATATTGGGGCAGCAATTTACCCCCTCTAGCAACGCCATTACCTCGCTCGTAATAGGCATTATTATCTTTCATCCATGCAGGCGCCGTCCAAGCACTAGCCAAAATTTTATAAGTTGAATCAGCCTGCGATGCTTTAATAGCTGCCACATCACGCATTAAATGATACAAATCGTACATGCTATCAAGCACTTGGGGATAGACCGAAGGTGAAAAACCTTCTTTATCACGTTGCAGTGAAAATGAAGTAAGCAAGGTATCACCTGGAACTTCTGCTAGCGAGTATTTACCTTCTACCGAAAAATCGCATGCTCCAATGTGGGTTCGCACCAAAGGGAAATTTGCTCCTTCTTCGCTAAAAAATTCTTTTAATACAGCTTCTCGTTGTTCTTTAGGCAAACAGGCTAGCACAAAAGCAGAAGATTCGGTTAAAGATACACCTATACCCTCAAAAACTTGCCATTTGCCTGTAATAGTAAGCCCTTGAGAATAATTAGTAATTGGAGTAAAAGTAATAGGCGCCTGTTCTTGCATTTTTTCTCCAGTAGGAGCTGTCAACCATACCTTTTCTGTGGTAAATTCTACAGGGCGCATACATGCTGCTGTTAGCAATGCTAATAATATTCCAAGGCTTACTTTTTTCATAACACTAGGCCTATATATTTTGTAAAAATCCTTTTAACACCAATTTGGCATACTCTTGCGCGCCAAATAGCGATAAATCTCGATAATTGCCACATTGAATTTCGTTGGCAGCAGGCACCTCTGTGGCGTTAACAATTCGCTGTAAAGCATTACACAAAGCCGTTTGTATTTGTTCTATACTAGGTTCCCCCCACACAATAAAATAAAATCCTGTTCGGCAACCCATAGGCGACAAATCAATTACATTTTCTACCTCGTCGCGTAGGTAACTTGCCAATAAATGTTCCATGGCGTGCAAGGCCCCTGTGGGTATAGCCGCCATATTAGGTTGCATCATTCGCAAATCAAACTTACTCACCACATCTCCATTAGGACCTGTTAAAACACCACATTTACGCACAAAAGGCGCTTTTACCTTGGTGTGGTCCATACTAAAACTTTCTACTTTCATATTCTAATTATTATTTATACACTTTTCCACGATGCAAACGGAAGTGACCAGACTTAGGGCGACCAATATGTATATCGCGTATATAATACCAATAATCATCACTTGGCATAGGATGACCGTTATACATACCATCCCAACCAGGATCGGCACCTTTGTATTCTACCAATAATTTATGGTATCTATCATAAATCTGAATAATCGCATTAGGGTAATATTCTATGTTATCAATTTCCCAAGTATCATTCAAATCGTCATCGTTTGGAGTAAAGAAAGCAGGAATTTTAATTTCTACTAACTTCAATTCAATTACAAAAGGAACTACTGCTTTACAGCCATTTTGGTCGGTAATGAATAATTCATGTTGGCCTGCGTAACTGCTAAACGACAAACCATCAATAAATGTTGTATCGTTATCCAACTGATAAATCCATGGCATAGCTTCATCACCTATTGGAGTAATTAGCATGGAATCTAGCCCCACTTGTTCTAAACTTGCATCTGGCATGGTATACCATTCTGTAATATCAAGCGTATTCGATTTAGCCGTACAACCATTATCATCTGTTACTTCTACCCAATATGGACCTGCTTGGGTCACCGTAATAGAAGAACTACTAGCACCACCCGTCCAAGTATAGCTGGCTATAGGCATAACGGCGCCCTGTACTTGAGCAGCTATAATAACTGATTCTCTATTACAGGTAAGAGTTGTGTTATCTGCCTCTATACTTACCTCTAGGTTATTTTCTGCCTGTGTAATGGTAATGGTAGAAGGTTCCGAATCACAACCATTTACTTGACTTACCACATACATGGATAAGTTTTCAACAGGCTGATCTATCACACGGCTATTGCTAGTAGAACCATCGCTCCAATAATAATCAAATGGGGCAAGATTCTCTGTATCAATTATGGGGGTTAATGTAATGCTTGGATTCTTACAAGTTAATTCCGTTGACATATCTCTATCAAAATGCGAAACTGGTTTGGCAATATTTTCTGTAATAGTAACAGTAGCCGTTCCACTACAACCATTATCGTCTGTTACCACAACAGTATAACTGCCTTCTGCTGTAACGCGACGCAGCGCTTCTGTTTCATTATTATCGGTCCATACGTATTGGTAGTCTTGCGCTACTACTCCACCCGTTGCTTGAGCTTGCAAAGCAATAGAGGTAACCGCACAAGTAATTAACGTTTGGTTATTTTCGGTTTGTATGGTTACCGTAGGCACACTTTCGTCTGCATCTACAGTATGTGTAGCAGTAGCATCACAGCCATTGGCACCAATTACCCTTACGGTATAATCGCCTGGTTCTGTAACCGATAATACGGGGGTACTTACCTGTACCGCAGGATCCCACTCATAGTAGAAAGTACCATCATCTTCGGCAGCAGAAGCCGTTAAATCAAGGCTTGTTACCGCACAGGTCAATTCGGCTGCCGATGGTGTAATAGTAATGGTTGGTTCTGCATAATCATCTGTAATATCTACAAAATCAGAAGCTGTACATCCGTTTTCGTCTTTTGCCTTAACGGTATATCTACCAGCGGCTACTACGGTTTGCAAATTAGACGATGAGGCTACAAAGGTAACATCTGCCACCCATTCGTAGCTAACGTCTCCTACAGGATCGGCTGGAGTGGCTGTTAATGCTATATTGTCTACATAACAAGTTAACTTGTTGTCGGGAACATTGGATTGAATGCTTACTGTTAACTTATTTACAGCATCGTTAATGGTTACATCTACGGGATCTGATTGGCAACCATTACTACCTGTTGCCACTACTTGGTATGTACCCGATGCCGTAATGGTATAAACATCGGTAGCAGGACCATCTGTCCATTGATAGGTATAAACCGCTGTTGGGTCTTGAGGAACCGCTTGCAACTTAATAGAAGCAGTAGAACAAACAAACTCAGATGCATCGGATGTAATCGAGATAGCTGGTTTATCTACATCTTCATCTATAACAATCTCTGCCGATGCAGAGCAACCATTAGCATCGGTTACGATAACGCGGTAAGGATTATTCAAAACATCCACACCTTGCGTAAGAGTAAGGGTGGTTGCTGTAGCTCCACTAAGACCTGTATTCCATTCGTAATTAACAATTCCAGCCTGTGCGGTTGCCGTAGCAGTAATGGTAGTGGTAGATTGATTGCAAGTTAAGGTTGTTGCCGTTGCCGATAAGGTTACAGTAGGCATACTGCTATCGTTGGTCAGTGAAATAGCCGCCGAACCACGGTGACAACCATTGGTATAATACACCACAGCTTGGTAAGAAGCCGCTTCGGTTGCGGTATAAGTAAGAGCTGATTGACCTGCTTGTAAATTACCATCTTTGTACCACTCTACGTAATCTACCTTGCTGGTAAAGGCAGCATCTACCGATGCAGTAATAACAATAGAAGATAAAGAACAAGTAAACTTATCGACCAAAGAAGATAAACTTACTGCGCTTGTTAAGGTATCGGATTGCACCACAAAAGCAGTGCTTGTACCTGTACAGAAATTAGCGTCCTTGACGTTTACGGTATAAGAACCAGTAGCAGATACGGTATGAGTAGATACATCGCCATAACCATCGCCCCAATCGTATTGATAAGGTTCAGCACCATCGGCTGGAGTAGCTGTTAGCGTAATAGAACCAGTAGCACAGGTAATAACGGCTGGGGTTACATCCGACGTAATTACGGCAGTAGGCGTGGTTTTATTTTCGGTAATAGGAAGCGTAGCTACATCTGATTCGCAACCATTGTAGCCTTTAACTTTTAAAGTATAGTTACCACCTGCTGTTACTGTGCTGGTAGTTTCGTTACCATATGCACCACCGTTCCAAGCGTATTGGTAAGGAGTTACGCCACCGGTAGCAGACGCCGTTAAGGTAGCATCCGTATCTTGGCAGTTAATGGTTGTACGATTGGCACTTAACGAGGCGGTGGGTTTGGTAATATCTTGGGTAATGGTAATATTGTTGGTAGCGGTACAACCATTAGCATCGGTTACTGTAACCTGATAATCACCTGCTTCAATAGCTGCATAGGTTGAAGTACTAGTCAAAACCGTAGACTGACCAACTTTTTGCCAAGCATAAGTGTATGCTTCGACACCACCTGTTATTGTAGCGGTTAATTCAATGCTAGTAAGCGAACAAGTTAGCTCGGTAACATTACCTGTCGCTGTAATTTGAACAGTTGGTATGTTGTTTTCGGTGGTTAACTCTATAGCCGCCGAACCACGGTGACAACCATTGGTATAATACACCACAGCTTGGTAAGAAGCAGCCTCGGTTGCCGTATAAGTAAGGCCTGTTTGACCTGCTTGTAAGTTACCATCTTTGTACCACTCTACGTAATCTACCTTGCTGGTAAAGGCAGCATCTACCGATGCAGTAATAACAATAGAAGACAAAGAACAAGTAAACTTATCGACCAAAGAAGACAAACTTACGGCACTGGATAAAGTATCTGATTGCACCACAAAAGCAGTGCTTGTTCCTGTACAGAAATTAGCGTCCTTGATGTTTACGGTATAAGAACCATCGGCAGATACGGTATGGGTAGATACATCGCCATAACCTTCGCCCCAATCGTATTGATAAGGTGCTGCACCATCGGCTGGGGTGGCTGTTAGCGTAATAGAACCTGTAGCACAAGTAATAACGGCTGGGGTTACATCCGACGTAATTACGGCAGTAGGCGTGGTTTTATTTTCGGTAATAGGAAGCGTAACTACATCTGATTCGCAACCATTGTAACCTTTAACTTTTAAGGTATAGTTGCCACCTGCTGTTACGGTGCTGCTTGTTTCTAAACCATAAGCACCCCCGTTCCAAGCGTATTGGTAAGGAGTTACGCCACCGGTAGCAGACGCCGATAAGGTGGCATCTAAATCTTGGCAGTTAATGGTTGTACGATTGGCACTTAACGAGGCGGTGGGTTTGGTAATATTTTGGGTAATGGTAATGTTATCGGTATCCGTACAACCATTATCAGCCGTTACCAAAACTGTATACTTACCAGGAGCTGATGTAGTATGCTTATCTGTTCTAGACAGGATAGAGGAACTGCCCTCTACCGACCAAAAATAGTCTACATTTCCAGTTGCAGTGGCAAGCAGGGTTAATTCCGTTACATTACAGGTTAATTCTGTTTCGCCCTCTATCACCGAAATGCTTACTGTTGGTGGAGTATCATCCTTGTCCATTTGCAAGGGATCTGAGGTTTCGGTGCAACCACTAGCATAGGTAAGAGTAATGGTATAGTTACCTCCGTCTGTTGTAGTTAAAGTACGACCTATTTCGCCTGGAATAGCCACTCCATTATTGTACCATTGTTGGCTTACCACTCCCGTCCAATCTGGCACACTAGCTGTAAGGGTTACGGCTTGTATGGCGCAAGTAATTTTTTCATCGGGTGTTGTAACCGTAGGTTTATGGGTAGTTACAACCGAAACAGTAGTTTCTGCTGTACCTTGACAACCATCTGGGGTTACTACTTTTACTTGATAGGTTGCGCCCCCATTAGGCAACGTGCTAATGGTATAGGTATCTGTTGTATTAGAAGTTGTGTGCGTGGCTAAAGGTGTAAATACAGCATCACCTTGTTTTTTTACAGACCACACATAGCTAGCAGGAACACCAGAAACCACCGTAGCGGTTAAAGTCACTGGATCTGTAGCACTTGCACAAACAACCGACTCACTTGCTTGCAATGAAATAGTGGGAGTGGTACATGGAATACATGTTACCGTCATTACATTGGTTTCTGTATAAATATCGCATGCATCGGTTGTTCCTGAAAAGGCACGTAAAACGGTTGCCTCGTCTTTAGCAACAATTACCTTATAGGTAAATTCTTTGCCCGATTCAGTGGGTGCTTGGTAGGTATCTTTTCCTATACCCGAAGCTGCTGGCAGCTTTTCAAAGGCACCACCATCTGTTTGTCTTACCCATAAATAATAAGGGGTAGAAACTCCAAAGAATGTATTGCTGTTACCATTTAGTTTTACTTCTAACGGAATGTTATCGCCACAAGCTACTTCTTCGGCAACTTTTTTGCCGTTAGACAACAATTCTACACTAGCATTACATACGCTCACCGCAATGTCGTCTATTACCACGTCATTACCACCACCTGCATAACCTGTGTTGTAAATTTGAATTTTAATGGGATTGCCTTGTGGCTTGAATGACACCCCGTAATTTAGCCAGTTTGCCATACCAAAGTCGGCAATATCGCCCGTTTCACCTTCGCCCAAAACTTCTCTGGTAACCACATCCACTACCTGAAACTTAAAACTAGAGGGTAATCCTCCAGGTGCTATGTTGGATGCAAACATAGACAAGTTGTAGTAAGTTGATTCGCAAAAACCTTGCACCGGATTGATTTCTTGTTCATAAATCAATACCGGAGGAGCAATAGTATTGTTTACGTTGATTACCAAGAAACCACCATTGACCTCACCTGTGACCATACCCGTATGGTCTTTTTTTCCTCCTGGCCAGTCTAGTTCTTGATTGGCTTGTGACGAATTGCTTACTACAGCATAGTAGCAGTCGTCAATTTTTCCTGATACTTTAAAGGTATGGTTCTTAACAAAGCTATTGCTGGTACGACCAGTAACGGTACCAAAATCTTCTTTCCAAATTTCGTCTTGCGAGGCTAAATAGGTACAGCATACTTGTCCTAATAAAGTATACGTATCTGACCATGCACTGCTAGCACTCTCTCTAAAACGGTAGTAAGAGTTGCCCAAAGGGACAGTTACTTGTATAGACATACCATTTTGGCTAATGGGTTGCCAATTGGCATTATCGGTAGATGTTTGCCATTGTAAGGTTCCATTGGGGATACCTGTTGCCAACAAGGTAACCTCTTGATTTTCACAAAATATAGAAGCACCATTGCGAGTTGTAATGAATTTAGGAAGGCATCCGTACACGTTTAAATCGCTTACTGCCATGGCTGTACAAGGAGCCATGTACCTAGCACGCACATCCACCATCACATCATCACCTTGCGCTGTTGCAAAATTGTAAGAATACGTTCTAGACGTTCCTATAGGATGATTCTGATGCTGTTCGGCCACTATACTACCATTTTTGTAATATACAATGGTTAAACCACGAAACGAGTTCAGGTTGTTTTGAGGGCATGTGGCATTACCCACCAAATCTTCTAATACAAAAGAAATAGTAGTTGTACCTGCCCCTACATTTTCTCTTTGAAAGCGGAATAAATTAGTTTGTACGCCAGCAGGATCGCCTCCTAACGCTAATACCAATCTGTTTTTGCCATCTGTTTTTTGCGTATATGTTCCATTTAACACCTTAGGATTGCTAACGATGGCATATTGCTTTTTGGTGGCGTCTTGGTGGAAATATCCATTGCTATAAGCTTCTTCAAACTCGTCTGGCAAGGTAAAACTACCTATAACATCTATCTCATCAATAGAGTGGCTGTACGCTCCACTAGCACCAGCTTGCGAAAAGGCGGTACCGCCTGCAATGGATGTGGGACAAGAACCTGTATACTGAATATCAAACGAAGTCTCTATCAATTCTTCTGGATAATCGGCTCCCCCATAGGGCTCAAATATAGTGGTACACGATGTACTAACAGCATTGGACTCATTTCCACAACCATCTACCGCACTAACAGAAAAAGAATAGGTTGTTTCTGTTTCTAAACCTGTAACATCAATGGTACTACCACCTGGGTACGAAGTGGCTGCTGCACCATTTACGCTTACCATGTAAGATGCCGCATTGCCACCCAATATCATAGGTTCCAAAGTAATGCTACGGCCATGAACCGTGCCACAATTAACCGATTGCATGGTTAAAGTAGATTGCATCACCTTAATACCGCTTACGGTTTGTGCGGCACCAACATTACCTCCACTATCGTATGGTTTTATGGTTGCAGTTAGGTTGGAACTAGCAGTTAGGGTAACTCCACACGATGCTAAAGGTAATTCAATAACTCCCGTATGATCTTTGGTAGCATTCGTTACCGAAATATTCTTATCTACACAAGAACCAATGGATACTTTATAACCAGCAATATCCGACAAAGCATCGCTTGCCGAAACATTAAACGCTACCTTATTAGGACTACCGCACGAAAGGCTGGGGGCTTCATTCCAAGTAGGAGGTTGGCTATCACACGACAAACTTTGAACAAATTGTTTGCCACTAAATTCAACTTTTCCACAGCCAGTGGTTTTTCCATCGTCGTACAACACCTGAAGCACTATTTTATTACCTGCAACTGGCCCTGCGTTCATGCCCAAATAAACATAAGGTCCTGCACAATCGTTTACCATAACGGTAGTAGCAGAAGAAGTATTCTCTATAAAAGATACATTATAGTACGATTTATCCCTTTTAAAGGTGGTTCCATAACCTTCAAAATACAACATCACCCCAGCCCCACTTATGGTAGTAGATGGGGTAAAATTAATATCTGCAGCCTGTACTTGCGTAGCAAGAACACATCCCAACAAAAGGGCAACAAGAATACTTCCCAGTTTTTTCATACGCTTCAAATTTTACGTTACTCTTAATCTTTGTACACCTCTATAGAACCTGTTTTTAACGTTCCATTTGGTAATTCAATACTATAATAATATACGCCGGGCATAGCCATTTTTCCATTGGATAAACTTCCATCCCAACCTTGATTACCTTCGTATATCACATTTCCAAAACGCGTAAATATCTTAATCGGCAACGACATTTGTATATTTCCTACAAAATCATCGTTATAACCATCTATATTATAAGGTGTAATTACAGTAGGCCACGCAACGGTAACTTGTACTGTATCTACAACTGTATTACAATTGCTTACGGCTACTACTTGGTATTCGCCATCCATCATGGGAAAATCTACATTTTCGCTATTTAGTGCAATTTCCTTATTAGACCAATACCATTGTATTTGATTCGCTTTTCCTGCAGTTACCTCAAATTGCAATTGAACAGGTTCACCTACAAGCACGTCGGTGGGGGTAGCCACTAATTTACCCTCTAAATACTCCACATTATCAGTTATAACGGTTTCTGCTTGGGCAGAACAGCCATTGTTGTCTGTTGCCGTTACCACATAGGTTCCCGCCTCTGTTACATTAATGGCCTCTGCTGTATGCATGGTATTCCATGTATACTGAACGGTTTGCTCCGACACCGCTAACAAATTTGCTTGCGGTTGATCGCAAGTTAGTTCATCTACATCTGCCACAATGCTTACCGTTGGATTATCAACCACATCAATCATAATGGATGCAGTAGCTGTACACAAGCCATCGGTTAAATTGGCAGTAATGGGATACGAGCCAATGGGGGCTTTAGATGCTTCAAACTTGTTTCCACTTACATATTCTCCACTGTATACGATGGTTTGTGTAGCAGATGATGGAGTTGCTACTGCTATTATTTCTATTGGTTCGGTTGCACCAAAACAGATAGGATCTATGGGATTAAAGGTTAGTACCGGAGGCACTAAACAAGTAGGGTCCCCAACGCAGCTTACCTTAACTTTATCGGTAATAGCATAGGTAGCACAAGCATTGGTTAATAAATTACCATTTTTTATATCCAACGCCGATTGGCGCGAACTAGCTATAATAGCATAGATTTGAATGGGGTTTGCAGCATACGTTGTAGCATACTCAACGGCAGATTGCCCTACACCAGATAAGGTTGCTATTTCTGTAAACGTTTTGCCATTATCTACACTTTGCAACCACAAATAGTAGGCTCCTTCTGGGAAAAAATCGGATTCTTTACCACTTAAAATGGCGGTAAGAATCTCCACATTTCCGCAATCCTTATCGGTAGACACCTTTTGGTTTTCTGTTACATCACCTACAAACAATTCGGCAGAAGGTTGGCAAATAGACACTTGCAAATCGTCCATTACTAGGTCGTTCCCATTATTTGATTTACCAGCATTCCATACACGTACAATGATCTTTTCTACCTTATTAGATGGCGCAAATGAGGTACCATATCTGTACCAATTTTGCATCAAAGACCCTTCTATTTCGCCAGTATTCCATTGTGCCAATATTTCTTGGGTACCATCGGATTGAATTTCAATAATTTCTAAAATAAATTTAGCAGGATCTGCAGTAGTTGGCGCAATATTAGTGGCGTACAAAGAAAAATTGTACCACATACCCGTTGTACAAAAACCGCCTTCTGGTTTAATCTCTTGTTCGTAAATAATCGCATCTGCCTCGCCTGCATTTACAATTAAAAATCCACTTGAACCATTGCCAGTGGTATGATCGTACTTACCAGCAGGCCAGGCACACATAGCAGGATTTGCATCGTCCGACTTAGTTACAACGGCATAATAACCATCGCATATTTTTCCTTTTCCCTCGCCTCCAGCGCATGTATTATCAAAGGTAGCAAACGAATACGTATTACCCACATACTTATTATGATAGCGTTTTTTAGTACCTTCTACATCGGGAGTTGGATCGTCGGTTGGTTCAAATGTTTCTTGCCAAATTACCTTTTGCTGACTACCAGTTACATCGCAACATATACCCACTACTAACGAGGCTGTAGCATTGTATTTACCTTGAGATACCTTAAAGAAATAAGTTCCTACTGTTAAATCGGTAAAAGTAACTGTAGGTTCTGTATAATTTAAGGTAGTCCAAGGGCCCGCTGCACTTTCGCCCATTTGCCACACAAGAGGTTCATCTTCAAAACCAGTAGCGGTAAATGTAACAGAGGAACCATTGCACAAATAATCTTCTTTTAAATTATGGGTAAGTGACTTTGGTGTAGGCATAGGACCATCTTGGCAATAAGGAAGAATAGCCGCATTAACCGAGCCAAAAACCACCTCGTGTGGCATCAATACATACAATGGTGTATAAAATTTGGGCAATGTTGTAGATTCTATAGGCCCAATAGTGATAAGCGTATTACTAGTAGCAATAGGTGCCTTTATCAACTGAAATTGTTCGTTGCCATTAATGTACACATAACATCCAGCAGATATGTTTACCAAATTTTCTCCTTCAATATCAAAATAATAGCCATCAGCACGTTGCCATGTACTCAAAGTAACCGTGGTATTACCATTGGTTAGGGTCAATGTTGGATTACAACCAGCAGTTTGCGCTAAAGAACAAACGCTTATAGCAGTAAATAAGCATAAAAAAAGTATAATTTTTTTCATGAGCGTGGTATTTGACAAAAGGTTTTGGGCAAAGATAATTATTTTTTCAACTCAAACGTTTGTATTTTAACAATAAAATATTTCACAAAAATACATCATCGCAATACATCAACAAATATATAAAATTCTTATATACAGAAAAATAAAATAAGCATATACTTTCTCAAGTAGAAAATATATGCTTATCAAAAAAAGGTTGTTTATAGGATTATCCCAAGAAACTTAGTAAGATACCTGCAGCTACAGCAGAACCAATTACACCGGCTACGTTAGGACCCATAGCGTGCATCAATAGGAAGTTAGAAGGGTTAGCTTCTTGACCTACGTTTTGCGATACACGGGCTGCCATAGGAACTGCAGATACACCTGCCGAACCAATAAGTGGATTGATTTTTTCTTTGGTAAACAAGTTCATAAACTTAGCCAAAAGCACACCGCCTGCACTACCCATAGCAAAGGCAACTATACCTACCGACAAAATCATAATAGTTTGCCAGTTTAAGAAGGCATCAGCAGTAGCGGTTGCACCAACGGTAATACCCAAGAAAATGGTAACAATGTTCATTAGCTCGTTTTGAACGGTTTTAGACAAACGATCTACCACACCGCATTCTTTCATCAAGTTACCCAACATTAAGCAACCAATAAGCGAAGCTGCTGATGGCAACAACAAACTTACCACAATGATAACCATGATAGGGAAAATGATTTTTTCGGTTTTAGAAGGGGTGCGTAGCTGTTTCATCTCTATTTCGCGCTCTTTCTTGGTGGTAAGCGCGCGCATAATAGGAGGTTGAATTACGGGTACCAAAGCCATGTACGAGTAAGCAGCCACAGCAATAGGTCCTAATAATTCGGGAGCTAATTTAGAGGTTAAGTAGATAGCAGTAGGGCCATCTGCACCACCAATGATACCAATAGAAGCGGCTTGTTCTGGAGAGAAGCCCATAGCATTGGCACACAAGAAGGTAACAAAGATACCAATTTGAGCAGCTGCACCTAATAGCAAGCTTTTAGGGTTGGCCAACAATGGGCCAAAATCGGTCATAGCACCTACACCCACAAAGATTAAACAAGGATAGATACCCAATTTAACACCTAAGTACAAGTAGTCTAATAAGCCTGCACCTTCTGCCATTTCTTTCCAATGTACATGACCGCCAGCAAAGAATTCACTATGGAACATGCCTGCATCGGGCAAGTTGGTAAGAATCATACCCATGGCAATGGGCAATAGCAAAAGGGGTTCAAATTGTTTTACAATGGCTAGGTATAGCAATAAACAACCTATTGCAATCATTACTAAATAGCGCCAGTTACCAGCAGCCCATTCTGTAAAGATTTTAGTAATACCCATCGAGCCAAAGAAGTCTTCTAAACTGCCCGATACCGAAAGGGTATCGTCTGCAGTTTCTGCTGCTACTGGTGCTTCTTCTACCACCGCGTTGTTAGCCTCGTCGGTTTCAGAAATAAGCATGATTTGGTCGTCGTAATTGGCAACGGTGTCGGCTTCTTGCGCCACAGCCACGCTACCAAACGAAGCACAAGCAATCAGCAAGGTTACAATATAACGAAACATGTTTTTCATAAATAATCTCCTTATTCAATGTCTAACAATGCATCGCCTTGCATCACGCTTTTGCCTGCAGCTACGTGTACAGCAGCTACTTTACCATCGCGTGGAGCAGGAATATTATTTTCCATTTTCATTGATTCAATAACCATAACGGTTTGACCGCGTTTTACGGTATCGCCTACAGCTACGGCAACACTAACAACGCTACCTGGCAATGGGCTGGTTAACGATTTAGCACTAGCCGCTGGTTTAGGAGCAGGAGCAGGTGCTGGAGCTGCCTTAGGAGCTGGTTTAGCCGCTTTAGGAGCTTCTACTGGAGCAGGAGCAGGTTCTTGACCTACTGCTTCAAATTCCAACAAGGGGTCGCCTTGCAAAATGCTTTGATCGGCACTAACCATAATAGCACGTACTACACCGTCGTTTTGAGCTGCGATGTTGTTTTCCATTTTCATCGACTCAATTACCATCAATGTATCGCCGCGTTTTACCATTTGGCCTTCGGCTACTACTACTTTTAATACTTTTCCAGGAAGAGGTGATTTCATTACACCCGATGTTGCCTTAGAAGAAGATGCAGCAGGAGCTGCTAGAGGACGACGCACTGCTGTTGCTTGCATTACATCGGCTTCAACCTCAACTACATACGATTTTCCGTTTACATTTACATTGGACTTGCCGTTTTCTGCAGCTTCTACGCCCACTTCGTAAACATTACCGTTTATTGTAAATTTAAAATTTTTCATTTTGTTAGTTCTGTTTCGTTTTAACGAATTAAATTATTGATACCAAATGTTTTAGAAGCCCATGCCGAATTTGGATTCGACACAATGGTAAGCACTTTGTGTTCGGTGTCGTGCGCCTTTTCTTTGCTTAATTGGATAGCCATGGCAATGGCAGCCAATTCTTCGCCAGTAATTTCTACTGTTTCTACAGCATTAGGCGAAGGTACTACGGCAACAGGTTTTAGGTTGGCTTCTTTTTTAGGTGCATTGGCACGAACCATAATGGCACCAAAGCCCATCAACACAAAAACCAAAAGGATCAACAACACTACAACTAGGCCAAAACCGATTAGGGTAATGATGCCTACGTTGGTCCAATTTACTGCTAATAATACCATAACAAGTTAATTATAAAGGAATATTAGAGTGTTTTTTCAATGGATTGGTTAATCGTTTGTTTTTCAACGATTCGAATGCGCGAATAACACGGAAACGAGTGTTGCGTGGTTCAATAACATCGTCGATGTAACCCATAGAAGCAGCTTGGTATGGATTAGCAAATTTATCGCGGTATTCTGCTTCTTTTTCGGCAATGAATTTTGCGCGTTCGTCTTTGTCTTCGATAGCAGCAATGGCTTTAGCTTGCAATACCTCTACAGCTCCAGAAGGACCCATAACAGCAATTTCGGCACCTGGCCATGCGTAGTTAAAGTCGCCACGCAATTGTTTACAGCTCATTACAATGTGCGAACCACCGTACGATTTACGAATGGTAACGGTTACTTTAGGAACAGTAGCTTCGCCATAAGCAAACATCAATTTAGCACCGTGTACAATGATACCTGCATATTCTTGACCAGTACCAGGCAAGAAACCAGGAACGTCAACCAATGTTAGGATAGGAATATTGAAGGCGTCGCAGAAACGTACAAAACGAGCAGCTTTGCGCGATGCATCGCAGTCTAATACACCTGCTAAGCACATAGGTTGGTTAGCGATAATACCGGTAGATACCCCGTTAAAGCGACCAAATGCACAAATGATGTTAGGTGCGTATTCGGGTTGAATTTCCAATACATCGTTGTTGTCTACGATAGAAGTAATGATTTCTTTCATATCGTAAGGTTTGTTTGGATTTTCGGGCACCAAGGTATTCAATACATCGTCTAAACGATCTACAGGGTCGGTGCATTCCACTACAGGAGCATTTTCCATGTTATTTTGAGGAATGAACGACATCAAGCGACGTACGGTAGCCAAACCATCTTGTTCGTTTTCGGCACGGAAGTGAGCCACACCTGTTTTGGTAGCGTGTACAGCGGCACCACCCAATTCGTCAACAGAAACATTTTCGCCAGTAACCGATTTTACTACTTTAGGACCAGTAATAAACATGTAGCTGTTTTCTTCGGTCATCATGATAAAGTCGGTAAGCGCAGGAGAGTAAACCGCACCACCAGCACAAGGACCAAAAATCAACGAAATTTGAGGTACTACACCCGATGCCAAGATATTGCGTTCAAAGATTTCGGCATAACCAGCCAAAGCATTAGGACCTTCTTGGATACGTGCACCACCCGAGTCGTTGATACCAATAATGGGAGCACCAACTTTCATGGCTTTGTCCATTACGTGGCAAATTTTTAGTGCTACGGTTTCTGACAAAGAACCACCAAATACGGTAAAGTCTTGGGCAAATACAAACACCAAGCGTCCGTCAATGGTACCTTGACCAACTACTACACCATCGCCCAAGAATTTATCTTTGTCCATACCAAAGTTGGTACAACGATGGGTTACAAACATGTCCATTTCTTCAAAACTACCTTCGTCTAATAGCATTTCGATGCGTTCGCGAGCGGTTAGTTTTCCTTTGCTGTGTTGCGAGTCAATTCTTTTTTGACCGCCACCCAAACGAGCTTTTTCGCGTAGCTCAATTAGGTTTTGAATTTTATCTGTTGCCATTCTAATTGGAATTTATAAGCAATTTATTTTTTTTCGCAGAATTCGGTTAGGATACCTGCAGTTGATTTTGGATGAAGGAATGCAATGGTCATACCTTCTGCACCACCACGAGGAGTTTTGTCAATTAGTTGTACACCTTTATCGGCTACTTCTTGCAAGCGAGCTTCGATATCGTTTACTGCATAAGCAATGTGTCATCACTTCTTTTTGAAGTATCTAAAGTCTCATCTTCATATCCTGCAATTTCATATATTTTTGCAAGCACATGTTTCAGTTCAATTAGATTTCCACCCATT
>JAFOFC010000043.1 GCA_017387515.1 Paludibacteraceae bacterium | reverse complement strand
GTACGTAGGCTATACCAATGATCCTGCAGCGTGGTCGCATTACAAGGTGGTGATTGTTCCCTCTTCTTTTTTAAAAGATCATGCCGAGGCAAGATGTAGCATGCCCCAATTGCCGCTAAAAGAGTTGGAGGGAATGCCCATTTTATTTGGCGAACCACAGGTAAAGCAGGTAAACGGCACTACGGTGATTTATGCCGACCTGGTGGCATCGGCGCTTTTTCTTTTGTCGCGATACGAAGAAAAGCTTAATCCAGAACGTGATGTGCACAATCGCTTCCCTGCTAAGGCATCGTTGGCCTACAAAGCAGGTTTCTTGCAACGTCCTTTGGTAGATGAGTACGGAGCGTACTTGCGCAAGTGCCTGGCTCAATGTGGGGTAGAACTGACACAAAGTGCCCCCAAAATGACCATCACCCTTACGCACGATGTGGATGTGCCCTTTGAACACCGTACGTTGCGCTCGTTTTTGGGTGGAATAAGACGTGGGAAGGTAAAAACAGCGCTAAAAAATGCTTGCTCATCGCTCGATAAAAATTCGGTTTATACCTTTCCATGGCTACTAGAGCAAGATAATCGTTTGCCCGAAGCACAAAAAATCTATTTTCTTCGCTATCCCATTCAGGCGTGTGCGTACGATAAGCCTTATTTGTCGTATCGGATGCGCGATATGAAACAATTGGTAACCTTGCTCAAACAAAACGGCGTACAATTGGGGTTGCACGGTAGCTATCAATCGGGTGCAGATGGGTCGCTAATAGTTGAAGAAAAGCGTCAGCTCGAAAAAAACATTGGAACCCCATTGACGCAACATAGATACCACTTTTTGCGTACGTGTATTCCAGATAATTTTATATCTTTGCAAGAGGCAGGTATTTTGCACGATTATACCGTAGGGTATGCCGATGCCGTGGGATTCCGTTTGGGAACGTGTCATCCGGTTCGCTTTCTATCGCCAGTTACTTTACAGGTAGAAAACGTGCAGTTACACCCCCTAACCATGATGGACGTCACCTTGTCCGATTATAGGCAACTATCGTATCGTCAGGCTTGGGAAACCATCGTACAACTAATAGAACAAGTAAAAAAACACCATGGCGAATTGGTACTTTTGTGGCACAATACATCCGTAGCCGATGCTACATCCTATCATCGCCAATTATACAACGATATTATAACTCATTTAACTCTCGATTAGTCGCTTAGTCGGTTAGTCAATTCGTCATAAAATAGTTATGAAAACCTACGAAAACCATTCCTTACTCCCTTATAACACCTTTGGTGTGGATGTAGATGCTTCTTATTTGGTAGAATACGATTCCGAAGAAGAATTGATTCAACTCTTGCAACTCGACTTGTTGCGCGAGAATAAATTCTTGCACATAGGCGGGGGTAGTAACCTGTTGTTTATTGGTAACTATCAAGGGGTTATTTTGCACTCGCACATCATGGGCATTGAACTAAAAAAATTAACCGAAACCGATGTGTTTTTGCGTGTAGGAGCGGGTGTAGTATGGGACGATTTTGTGGCCTACTGCGTGGCTAAAAACTACGGTGGAGTAGAAAACCTATCGCTTATTCCTGGCGAGGTAGGGGCAACCCCTATTCAAAATATTGGTGCGTATGGGGTTGAGGTAAAAGATGTTATTTACAAAGTAGAGTGCATCGATGTGGCTACCCAAGAAAAACGCATCTTTACCAACCCCGAGTGTCAGTTTGCCTACCGCGATAGCATATTTAAACGCGACTTAAAAGGAAAGTACATTGTTACTGCTGTATGGTATAAATTATCGCGTCAACCCCAATTGAACATCAATTATGGCAGTTTGGTAGACGAGGTAAAACAATACGCCGATATCAATTTGCAAACCGTACGTCAAGCGGTTATTTCCATTCGTCAACGCAAATTGCCCGAACCCAAAGTCTTAGGCAATGCGGGTAGTTTCTTCTTAAATCCCGTAGTTGATCAAAATCATTTCGACGCATTGCTACAACAATATCCCGAAATGCCTTATTACGACCTTCATAACGCTACCTACAAAGTGCCTGCAGGTTGGCTCATTGAGCAATGCGGTTGGAAAGGCAAATCGGTGGGAAAAGTAGCGGTTCACGGCAGTCAAGCCCTTGTCCTTATCAATAAAGGCGGCGCTAATGGTTTGGATATTATCAATTTATCCGATAGCATCCGTGCCTCTGTAAAAGAGAAGTTTGGTATTGATCTGACTCCAGAAGTTAATATTATTTGGGGATAAAATAAAAACTGAATTAAGAGCGCCTTGAATTGCATCTCTTAATTCAGTTTCTTATTATGTGTTGCGCATCACCGCATCTTCGCGCAGCGAAGCAACTATAACTTCAAATTATGCCCCATGCGCTCCTTCTTGGTTTGCATGTAGTGCTCGTTGTGTTTGTTGATGCCCACTTCGATGCCCACGTTTTCTACAATTTCTAGTCCATAACCTTCCAAACCAATGCGTTTAACCGGGTTGTTAGAGATAAGACGCATCTTTCTAACGCCAATTTCGCGAAGAATGCTAGCGCCAACGCCATAATCGCGTTCGTCGGGGCTGAAACCAAGCTGGATGTTGGCATCTACGGTATCTAGGCCTTGTTCTTGCAACGAGTAAGCCTTGATTTTGTTCATCAAACCAATGCCTCTACCTTCTTGAATAAGGTAAATAATAACACCTTTACCTTCTTTTTCTACCATTTCCATGGCTTTGTGAAGTTGGTCGCCACATTCGCAACGTAGCGAGCCAAAAATATCGCCCGTAACACAAGACGAGTGAACCCTTACCAAAATGGGCTCGTTTTCTTCCCATGTACCTTTTACAAGCGCTACGTGTTCCAAACCATTGGAAAGTTGGCGGAATGGAATGATTTTAAAGTCGCCGTATTTGGTAGGAAGATTAGCTGTTTCGCCTTTTTCAACAATCGATTCTTGTTGAAGGCGATAAGCAATTAAGTCTTTAATGGTGATGATTTTAATGCCAAATTCTTGGGCTACCTTTTGCAAATCGGGCATACGAGCCATGGTGCCGTCTTCGTTCATAATCTCAATTAAGGCAGCTGCTGGGTATAATCCCGATAGACGAGCCAAATCAACAGCTGCTTCGGTGTGTCCAGCACGACGCAAAACGCCTTTTTGTTTGGCGTATAGTGGATTGATGTGTCCAGGACGGCCAAAGGTTTGAGGGGTTGAGGTGGGGTCTGCCAAGGCGCGAATGGTAGCCGCACGGTCGGCAGTAGAAACGCCAGTGGTACAACCTTCAATCTTATCGATAGTAATGGTAAAAGGTGTTCCCAAAATAGAGGTGTTATTATCTACTTGTCGGTTTAATTCCAACTCTCTGCAACGGTCTTCGGTAATGGGAGCACACAATACACCACGACCGTTCTTTAGCATAAAGTTAACGGCTTCTGGGGTTATCTTTTCGGCAGCAATGATAAAGTCACCTTCGTTTTCGCGGTCTTCGTCGTCTACTACAATTAAAAATTTACCTTCTTTAAAATCGGCAAGTGCCTCTTCAATGGTGTTTAGTATCATAGTTTGTTGCTTTTTTGTTCTACTGTTTTGTTCCGTTTAAATGGATGTGCAAATTTAGTAAAAAATTTTTTAATAACGTTTTTATTGGTTTCGCCATTCTTTAATGTGATTTCGTGTGCAGCCATGTATGTTAGTCCTATGCCCAGTGGCAATAAGACAAATGCACTTAACCACATGCCTTGCCAAACCTCCCATAACCCTTCGCGGGCCATTTTGTAGCCTGTGTTGTCAATAATATAATAGGCAATAAATAGCAAAGTAGATATAACCAATGGCATGCCCATGCCTCCTTTCCTAATAATCGCTCCTAATGGTGCACCAATAAATAAAAAGATGATGCAGGCAAAGGGTAGGGTATGGCGTTTATGCCATTCTATACCATGGCGTCTTTGCTCTACATGTAGCCAATCTACGTCGCCCTTTCGGTATACAATATCGCTTTGCACTACACGTACACGCGTTGAGGCGGTGTTGATAACCATTTTTTTATAGTAATCAGAAAGTTGTAGGTATTTTTGGTGAGCATCGGCATCATCTTGCGTGGGTGGGGTTATTCCTGTGGTGTCTATACTCTGACTAAAATCTTTTTGGTTGCGATTAAAATACGTGTGCAAACGCACTTTGTTTTGGGCTGTATGGTAGTAATCAGTAATACGCGTATCAATTGAGTCAACGGCATGTTGTAATTCTGCTGTATTCTTGCTTACGTATTGTCGCTCTAAAAAATCGGCATCTAACTCGTTAAAATTGCCGTCGTATTCAATTACTAGCTCTTTTTTGGAAAAGTTTTCGCGGCGATATGGAATTATTTTGCCAGCTCTAACATCTTCTCCACTTTGCTGAAGGTGTTCAAAGGTTTCGCCACTATGCAATTTAAGAATCAGAAATTTTTTGTCTTCGCTTTGGCTAAGGTATCCTGTGTCTGCTAGGATGATGGTAGTACTTTCAAAACCATTGGAGTAGTCGTATATAACCACATCTAATAAAGCATCGCCCGATTTGTGGCCTACGTACAAATTACGTCCCGTTATGCCATTGTAAAAAGAACCTTCTGGAATCTCTAGTTCTAAGGGTTTTTCGCGAATAGAGAAGATAAGGGTCCACATCCTTACCTGTGTATGGGGTAGTACGTAGTCTGAAAAATAAAAACTACCAATGGCAATAAAAACCATTACTATCATAAGCGGACGCATGATGCGAAAAAGCGAAATGCCAGCCGCTTTCATAGCTAAAAGTTCAAATCTTTCGCCTAAATTGCCAAAGGTCATCAGCGATCCAATTAATATAGATAGCGGTAACGAAAGGGGAACTAACGATAAGCAAGCATGAAAAAAGAATTCGGCAAGTACCCCTATGCCCACTCCTTTCCCTACAAAATCGTCTATGTACCTAAACATAAACTGCATTAGTAATACAAAAAGGCTGGCAAAGAACGTAGCCGTAAATGTTCTAAAGAAGTTTTTTAGTATGTAGCGGTCTATGTGTTTTAGCACTGGGTTTAGTCGTTTAGTTGTTGACTCGTGAAACTATACGGAAGCAACAGCTTTGCGCTTTCTAAAACTTTTGTTTCCTGCTTACCATACAGGCAAACCGCTATGGAGTGACCAAAACGTTTTTCCATTTCTACCATTACCTGACAACATTCGCCGCAAGGTGTAATGGGTGTTTCTAGAAAGTTGCCGTTTTTCCAAGCTGCTATGGCTATTGCAACAGGGTAGGAATTATGGGCATTAGCGCATGCGTATAAAATAGCCACTCTTTCGGCGCAAAGGCATGCACTATAGGCTGCGTTTTCTTGATTCGAACCGCAAAAAACACGTCCGTCCGCCATTAAAACAGCCGCCCCTACCTTAAAATTAGAGTAGGGTGCATAGGCGGTAGAGCAAGCGTTTTTAGCTGCATCTATCAATGCTGATTCTATTTCTGTTAAGGATGTTGTTAATTTTTTCTCCATTGTAGTACAAAAGTACGTGAATTTCAAGAATTTTACAAAAAATAGGTTCTAAATATCGTGAAAAACGATTACTTTTGCAACCAAATATTTTATTGATATGCAAAAAAATAGATCTTGTTTGGTAGGAGTCGTTGGGGTGCTTCTATTTTTATTATCGTCTCCCCTTTGTGCGCAATACGATGCTTATATAGAGCGATACAAAGATATTGCCATGCGCGAAATGAACGATTACGGCATTCCTGCTAGTATCACGTTGGCACAAGGTATCTTAGAGTCGGGTGTTGGTAAATCAGAATTAGCCGTAAAAGCCAATAACCATTTTGGTATTAAGTGTCATAACGATTGGACGGGCGAAAAGATTTATCATGACGATGATAAAAATAACGAATGTTTTCGTAAATATAAACGTGCCGAAGATTCGTTTGTAGACCACTCGTTGTTTTTAAAAAATAAATCTAGGTATTCATTTTTGTTTGAATTAGATAAAACCGACTATAAAGCTTGGGCAAAGGGGCTTAAACAAGCGGGCTACGCCACCGATCCTAATTATGCAAAACGTCTTATTGCATTAATTGAGGAAAACGATTTGCATCGTTTTGATACCGAATCATACACCTCTACCAAGCAAGATGTACAAACACCTGTAAAACAAAAAGCGGTTAAAAACAACCAAGGATTAAAGTACGTTATTGTGCAAAAAGGCGAATCGTATTATACCATTGCTAAAGCGCACAAAATTCCTTTCTCGTTAATCTGTTGTTATAATGATGTAGACCGTAAAACGCGTCAGCCCGAAGAAGGCGAAATAGTGTATTTGCAACAAAAGAAAAAATCGGTAGAAAAAGGCAATGGTACGCACATTATACAAGCTGGCGAATCTATGCATAGCATTTCGCAAGCTTATGGCATTCAATTACATAAATTATACGATTTAAATAATATGTCTTACACGCAAAAAGCAGAAGTTGGAAAACGACTTAAATTGCGCTAAATTGTTAAAAATCAAGTATCATGGAGCAAAAAAAAGAGTATGATTTGTTAGACCTAATTCGTTGGGGTTGGGGCGTTTTTGTAACTTATTGCTGGCAACCATTCGTGTTTTTAGTGCGTTTTGGCCTAAAAAAGTGGTACTTTATGCTATTGGCTGTTTTTGTAGGTTTTGGCATTGCTTATTTAACCCCAAAATTCTATAAAACTACTTATTCGGGGCAAATGATTATAAAGAACTGGGTAGGTAGAAGCAGTGACTATGTTAATTTGTTGCAAGCAGTAGGCAAAGAATCGGGTAGTGTAATAGTACGTAAGTTAGGTGTTCCGGTATCGGCTATGCAAGGTTTTCGTGGCATCGTACCCCACTATGTGTATCCTATGGATACCCTAAACACAGGGTATGTAGTTGACGTTAGAAATAGCATAAGGAATAGTGCTGTTGTACCTTATTTATTTGCTGTAGAAGTGCGTAGCACCGATTCTTCTACCATTCGTTTGTGGGGCGATGCTATTCTTCATTTCTTAAAGAACGAGCAATACGTACAAAACGAAAACCACAGACGCTTAGAAGAGGTTAAAAGCAACCTAGCAATCCTGCAATACGAAATGAAAATGCTAGATAGTTTGCGTCAAGTGGAATATTTGGACGCCACTAAGTTGGCAGTTATGCTAAAGGATAAATCAAAAAATGATTTATCAGAACGCGAACAACCTTGTTTGTGGCACAACGAAATGATAGAATTGAATAGCAAAATGACGCAAATGCAAAACACCCTAACGTATATACAAGAGCCAATTGAAGTAATCTCGCCTATGTCGTTAAATGCTATTCCATCCACCCATTGGACCTTGACGTATAAAAAATTCATTCTTTTATCGGTCGCTCTGATGTATGGCTTATTATTAGCTTGGCATTTTAGAAAAGAAATAGTTAGTTTTGTTAAAAAGTAACGTTTATAAATAGCAAATAAAAAGCTCGATTCTTAGGAATCGAGCTTTTTGTTTGGTGTTAGCACTGTGACTTAAATGAACATCGTGCTACGTTTAACAAATTTGCTTAAAGCCTCGCCTTTTAGCATGTTGTTGGCAAGTAGTGCTAAATCTACCAATTGTTTTACCATGTCTTCGCCTTTAGCAAAGTCTTTGTAAATGGTTTCTTTGTCTTTTTCCAATTGGGCAATCTTATCGTTGTTATTTTTGATAAGTTCTTTATCAGTTTCGGCAATTTCTTCGTCTTTTTTGTCTTTATTAGCCGTGTTAATGCTATCAACGATATTACGCAATTCGGTAATTTCGCTATCAATAGGAGCCACTTTATCGCCTACACTTTGTTGAGCGTTGTCTAGTAAGCGTTTAATAAGTGCATGGTTGGTGTTTACTACCAAATTGTAGCTGTTGGGCATTTGACCATAAAAACTCATCATACCTCCTTGGGTGGCAGCCATTTCTTTCATACGACGCATAAATTCTTGTTGCGTAATCATAACCGGCATGCTTTCGGCATCCAAGGCAGCAAAACTAACCCAGAAATTATTGTCTTTATCTTCGGGCAATTCGGCTTTAAAGATACTGCTAAGGGCATTTTGCTCATTGGCGGTTAGTTCTACTGTAGCGGCATTTTCTTTTAAAATGATGTTGTCGATGGTGTCGCTGTCAACTCGTACATAACGGCTCTTTTCGTTCTTTTGTTCCAACATCGACGCCAAGTGTACATCCAATTGGCCATCCATAACCAATACATCGTATCCTTTGGCTTTGGCTGCCTCGATGTAGCTAAATTGTTGTTCGGCATCGTTGGTATAAAGATAAATCAGGTTGCCGTCTTTATCCGTTTGGTTGCTTTCTACTAAGGTTTTGTATTCTTCGGCAGTAAAGTATTTGCCGTCGGTGTTTTTAAATAGGTTGAACTTAACCGCACGTTCGTAAAATTTTTCGTCGGTTAGCATACCGTAGTTGATAAAAATTTTAAGGCTGTCCCATTTGTTTTCAAATTCGGTACGTTCTGCCTTGAAAATTTCTTGCAAACGGTCGGCTACTTTTTTGGTAATGTGGCTAGAAATTTTCTTTACGTTGCCATCGCTTTGTAGGTAAGAACGGCTTACGTTTAGCGGAATATCGGGCGAATCAATTACCCCGTGTAGTAGGGTTAAAAATTCGGGAACAATGCCTTCTACGCTGTCGGTAACAAATACTTGGTTGCAGTAAAGTTGAATTTTGTTGCGTTGCAACTCAATGTTGTTTTTTACCTTGGGGAAGTATAAAATACCGGTCAGATTGAACGGATAATCTACATTCAAGTGAATGTGGAACAACGGTTCTTCGCCATAAGGATACAATTCGCGGTAAAACTTGTTGTAATCTTCGTCGGTAAGGTCGGCTGGTTTCTTTACCCAAGCAGGTTCTACGTTGTTTACAATGTTGTCTTGGTCGGTTTCTTGCTCTTTGCCATCTTTCCATTCTTTTTTCTTGCCAAAAGCAATAGGAATGGGCAAAAATTTGCAGTATTTATTTAATAGTTCGGTAATTTTAGCCTCTTCTAAGAAACTTACGTTTTCGTCGTCAATGTAAAGCACGATGTCGGTACCACGGTCTGTCTTGGTGGTTTCTTCCATGGTATAATCGGGATTGCCCTCGCAACTCCATTTTACTGCTTGGCTACCTTCTTTGTACGATTGGCTAATAATTTCTACCTTTTTAGCCACCATAAACGATGAGTAGAAACCCAAGCCAAAATGTCCAATAATGGCATTGGCATCGTCTTTGTATTTGTCCAAAAATTCTTCGGCACCCGAAAAAGCAATTTGGTTGATGTATTTATCAATTTCTTGGGCTGTCATACCCACACCACGGTCTGATATGGTGATGGTTTTGGCTTTTTTGTCAACGCTTACGCTTACTTTTAGCTCGCCTAGTTCGCCTTTAAACTCACCTACCGACGATAGGGTTTTTAACTTTTGGGTAGCGTCAACGGCATTCGATACCAATTCGCGCAAAAAAATGTCGTGATCGCTGTACAAAAATTTCTTGATAACTGGAAAGATGTTTTCCGATGTTACTCCAATGTTACCTTGTTTCATGTTTGTATTTAGTTTTATAATTGTTCTTGTCGATGAATAAGCAAAAATAGTGCCAAAACAATAAAAACTGCCAAATAAAACGCAAGGCAATAAAAAAGGCTGACAGTGTCAGCCTGCTGTGTGTAAGGATGGATTATTTTTCGGTAAAAATGTAACCGTAACCTTGTTTAGTTTGCAGATTTTTATCGTAAGGTTTAATTTTTTTACGAAGTCGGGTAATGTTTACGTCAATAGTGCGGTCTAGTACGTTCGATTCGCCTTTCCAAATGTTTTCCAACAATTGTTCGCGCGATAGCACGCGGTTGCGGCATTGCAAGAATAGGGCCAATAGCTCAAATTCTTTTTTTGTCAAACTAATTTCGTTGGCGCCAATAAAGGTGGTTTTATTGATAAGGTTGATTTGTAAATCGTTGTAAATCAAGATATCTTCTTCTTTATTGGGGATAATTTCGTTAGGCTTAGGAGCCGCAACTATATTGGCATTGGCCTGTGATGTGCGTTTTAATACTGCTTTAACGCGTGCCAACACCTCGTTAATCGAGTAGGGCTTAGAGATATAATCGTCTGCGCCAATAGAAAAACCACGTAATTTGTCTGCCTCGGTGTATTTAGCTGTAAGGTAAATAATGGGAATATTGGCTGTGGCATCGTTTTTGCGTAGCATAGTGCCCAGCTTAAAACCAGAAATTTCGCCCATCATTACGTCTAGCATAAATAATTGGTACGAATCTAAATTGTCTTGTTTTAATACATCTTCGGCCGAATAAGCAACGTCTACCATATAACCTGCTTGTTCTAGGTTAAATTGTAAGATTTCGCACAAATCTTCTTCGTCGTCAACTACTAAAATACGTTCGTTTGCCATAGCTTTATGATTTTAATGCTAACAAAAGTACAAAAAAACGTTTGTTTTACCAACTTTTTGGCTAATAATCTGATAAATCACTTTTTAAATACAAAGTAAACCGATAGTACCATCAAGATAAAACCCACAATGTGGTTCCACCTGATGCTTTCGTTAAAAGCTAACACCGAAAAAACCATAAACACAATAAGGGTGATGGCTTCTTGTATTACTTTTAGCTCAAGTAACGAAAAAGGGCCGCCATTTCCGCTAAAACCAATGCGGTTGGCAGGAACCTGAAAGCAGTATTCAAACAAGGCAATGCCCCAGCTTAGGGCAATAACGGCTATCAGTGGCCAACTTTCAAACCACTTAAATTCTTTTAGTTTTAAATGGCCGTACCAAGCCAGCGTCATAAATGTGTTGGATATAACCAACAGCAAAATGGTGTAAAAAATTTTCATATTAAAATTAGTAGTTAGATGCAGTATTAGCCCATAGGGTTGTAAAACCAATTAAGCGGTGGTGTTTGCTGCCAAAAGGACAATGGTAAACATAAATGGCATATTCGTTTTGGGTTTGCCATAAATTGCCTTCTACGGTTTGTAGGGTTCCCTTGGTTTTACCTTTGGGAGCAACGTAGTATAGGTAGTTATAGCCACCTTGCTTAAGGAGTAGCGTTTTTTGGTAGCATTGTTTTTGCGGATTGTATTGCATGCGGGCATCGGGTGTGATGGCATTTTCCGTTAATTCTCCAATAATATATACGTCGTTATCTATTAGGGGTTGTTCAACAGGCAGCGTAAAGTGAGTAAAGTAGTAGTCGCCATCCACTTCGGGTTGGTCAGAAAACTGTACGTTAACGATGTACCTGCCGCTTACGTCTTCTATAAAGTCGTACTGCAGTTTGTTTCGCCACTCATCGGGGTACAAGGTAGCATGAAAATACGGGTTGTGGTATTCAATACTTTCTACGCGGTCGCTTAGTACACGTTCCGACGAAATGTCGAACGTTCTATATTCGTTACCAGCTTCAAAAATAAGTTGTTGATTATTTTGGTAGCGTAGTTTGTTTTTCTCCCAATAATCGGGCGATGTTAGCGTTACTTTGTTGTCTTGTCGTCTGTTTTGTTCAACTACCACTACTACCTCGTTATATGGGTCTTTGATGTTGTATCCGCTGTAGTCGATGGTAAAGTTAACTTGTTGATACTTATTTTGATAGCTTATGTTGGTGCGGGCAGTGGCTTCGCCTTTAAAACCCACCTTAGGCTCTACAACCATAAAACACGCCGTTAAAGCAGGGGTGCTTGATTCATTGTCTTTAAACACCTCTATAACGTAGTTGCCACTAATGGTAAATTGCCAGTTGTCGTTGGGGATGGTTAACTCGTAATGGTCGTAGGTAAAGTAGGTGTTAGATGAGGTGCTAACTTGGTCTATGTAGTTGGTGGTAAACCCCGTCATGTATTCGCTTTCTTGTAACGATGATTTTTGCCAATTGGCCGTACAATGCGTAATACGGTACGAATAGGTGGCGGCATCGCTGTTTAAATCGTCAAACGATAGCTGTACATTCTCGTCGCTATTTAGTTCTACAACAGGGTAGTAGGGGGTGCGATGATAGTTGGCAATTTGCACGCTCTTGATGTTGTTGCTCCAAGAGCGCGTAGTGTATTGGGCATGCATCAAAACAGAACATGCCAAACTAGCGAATAGTAAAAATGCTTTGTGCCAATTCATGTTGCAAAGGTAATATTTTTTTTGTTTAGTCGATTAGTCAATAAAAATCTCCTTTCTCCTTTCTCAGTTCTCAATTTTTTATTAACTTTGTACCCTATTTTACATTAGAAGTATACTATTTTCATTATTATATGGCTAAAGTAATCAAAACCAAGAAGGGTCTCGACATCCGTATGGCAGGTGTTGCTGCTAAAGAATACGGACAGGTGTCGCAAGCCGCAAACATCGGATTCAACCCCGATGATTTTTACGGTATAACACCTAAACCCATTGCCAAAGTAGGCGATAAAGTCGAAATTGGTTCTGTTTTGTTTGTCGACAAAAAGAATCCAATGTTTAAAGTGGTATCTCCTGTTAGTGGAGTGGTGTCGGCTATTAACCGTGGTGAACGTCGTAAAATTTTAGACATTGTTGTTGCTAACGACTTAAAAGCAACACAAGCTACTTTGCCTGCTGTAAACTGGTCTGGTAGTGTAGACGAAATTAAGGAAGGTTTGTCAAATGCAGGTATGTTTGCTTTCTTCAAACAACGTCCTTACGATGTAATGGCTAACCCTGCCGATTCTCCTCGTGCTATCTTTATTTCGGCTTTTGATAAAGCACCATTGGCTCCCGATATGAATTTTATCCTATCGCAAGAGGGTGCTAATTTCCAAGCTGCTATTAATGTGTTGGCAAAAATAGCTCCTGTTTATGTAGGTGTTGATAAAAACGCTACTTGGGCAGCATCGTTGCAAAATGCAGAAGTAACCTGTTTTGATGGTGCTTATCCTGTTAGCAACGTAGGTGTTCAAATTAACAAATTGGCTCCTATTAACCGTGGCGAAATAGTTTGGACCATTGCTCCTCAAGAAGTAGTTATTATGGGTCGTTACATTGCAAAAGGTGTGTTAGATTTCTCTAAAACCGTTGCTTTGGTAGGCGAAAACGTAGTGGCTCCTAAATATTATAAGGTAACCATGGGTTCTCCTGTAGCTGCTCTTACCCGTGCTAATTTAAGCCAAGGTGTAACTTCTCGTTTAGTAGCCGGTAATCCTTTGTCGGGTATGCAAACTACTGCAGAATCGTGGTTAAACCCCATGGTTTCTCAATTAACCGTACTTCCCGAAGGCGATCAAATACACGAAATGTTGGGTTGGATTATGCCTCGTTTTAGCATGTTCAGTTTGAATGGATCATTCTTGTCTGGTTTGTGCTCTTGCATGCGTAAAAATAAAACCTTCCACTTTGATACCCGTATTTTAGGTGGTGAACGTCATATGATTATGTCGGGCGAATACGACAAAGTGTTCCCTATGGATATTTATCCAGAATTCCTTCTTAAAGCCATTATTGCTGGCGATATCGATAAGATGGAAGCGTTGGGTATTTACGAAGTGGCACCCGAAGACTTTGCTGCTGCCGAATTTGTTTGCTCTTCTAAAATGGAGTTGCAAAAAATTGTGCGCAAAGGCTTAGACTTATTGAGAAAAGAAATGTGTTAATAAGAAACTAATAATCGACAAATAATGAATGCTTTAAGAAAAATGCTCGATAAGATAAAACCAACCTTCAACGAGGGTGGTAAATTATCGATGTTCCGTTCGGTATTCGACGGATTTGAAACTTTCTTGTTTGTGCCAAATACCACCTCTAAATCGGGTGCTCATATTCACGATGCGGTCGACTCAAAACGTATCATGATTATGGTGGTTATCGCTTTGATGCCAGCTTTGCTATTTGGTATGTACAATGTGGGTTATCAACACTATTTGGCCATTGGTCAGTTGGCAGAAACTGGTTTTTGGACTGTCTTTGCTTACGGTTTGTTAGCAGTATTGCCTAAAATTGTGGTTTCGTACCTAGTAGGTTTGGGTATTGAATTTACCGTGGCTCAGTTTAAAGGCGAAGAAATTCACGAAGGTTTCTTGGTTTCTGGTATTATCATTCCTATGATTGTTCCAGTTGATTGCCCATTGTGGATGTTGGCCTTGGCAACTGCTTTTGCCGTAATTTTTGCTAAAGAAATTTTTGGTGGTACCGGTATGAACATCTTTAACGTGGCCATTGTAACCCGTATGTTCTTGTTCTTCTCGTATCCTTCTAAAATGTCGGGCGATAGCGTTTGGATTGCTAAAGACGGTATTTTAGGTTTGGGCGAAGGAACCGTAGTAAATGGCTTTACTGGTGCAACTCCATTAGGTCAAGTAGCTGTATCGCCTACTACGCAAACCACCTTGGTAAATGCTGTAGGCGAACCTTCTACCATATTAGATGCTATTATTGGTCTTATCCCAGGTTCAATTGGCGAAACCAGCGTTATTGCCATTGCTTTGGGTGCTATCTTGTTATTGGTTACTCGCATTGCTAGCTGGAAAATCATGCTATCTATTTTTGGTAGCGGTGCTTTAATGGCATGGATTTTCAATGCCATTGGTCCTGATACTGCTGTAGCTGCACTTCCTTGGTACGAACACCTAATTTTAGGTGGTTTTGCCTTTGGTGCTGTGTTTATGGCTACCGACCCTGTTACCTCGGCTCGTACCGAAGCTGGTAAATGGATGTACGGCTGCTTAATTGGTGCATTGGCCATCATTATTCGTGTACTAAACCCTGGTTATCCAGAAGGTATGATGCTTGCCATTTTGTTTGGTAACGTATTTGCACCTTTGTTTGACTACTTGGTAGTACAACGCAATATTTCTAAACGTGCTAAACGTGCAACTAAAGCTATTAACTCTTAATTAATCATACCATGAATACTAATAGTAATACTTATACCATTGTATATGCATCGGTCATGGTAGTTATCGTGGCTTTCTTGCTAGCGTTTGTTTCTTCTTCGTTAAAAGATAAACAAAACGAAAACGTAGAGTTAGATAAGAAAAAACAAATCCTTTCTGCTCTTAACGTAGATATTAAAGGTGCAGATGTTGCACAACTTTATAGCGAAATCGTAAAACAAGAACCTCTTTTGTCGGCCGATGGCTCTATTAAAGCAGAAGAAGGTGCATTTGCTATCGATTCTAAAGTAGAAAATGCTAAACCTTTGGCAGAACGTAACTTGCCTTTGTTTATATGTCAAGTAGAAGGTGCTACCAAATATGTGTTGCCAGTATATGGCGCAGGTCTTTGGGGTCCTATTTGGGGATATGTGGCATTAAACGACGATAAATCAACCATTTTTGGTGTGTATTTCTCGCACGCAGGCGAAACCCCTGGTTTGGGTGCCGAAATTACTTCTGTACCATTTAAATCGCAATTCCCAGGAAAACAAATTGCAAAAGAAGGTGAATTTACTTCTGTTGCCATTGTAAAACCTGGTAATGCAGAAGAAGGTCGCGACTATGTAAACGGCATTTCGGGTGGTACCATTACATCGCAAGGTGTTGATGCCATGTTGAATGATGGTTTAGGTCAATATGTTAACTTTTTAAAACAATAAGGAGGAGCAGACCATGAGTTTATTTTCAAAAGAAAATCGTGAAGCATTCTTGTCTCCGCTATGGATGAACAACCCGGTTACCATGCAAGTGTTGGGTATCTGCTCGGCCTTGGCTGTAACCGTTAAATTAGAACCTGCTTTGGTAATGGGCCTTTCGGTAACCATTATTGTGGCAGTTGCCAACTTAGTAGTATCATTGCTTCGTAATACCATTCCTAACCGTATTCGTATCATCGTTCAGTTGGTGGTAGTTGCAGCTTTGGTAACCATTGTAAGTGAAGTATTAAAAGCATTTGCCTACGACGTTAGTGTGCAACTTTCTGTTTATGTGGGTCTTATCATTACCAACTGTATCCTAATGGGTCGTTTGGAAGCGTTTGCTATGGCTAATGGTCCTTGGTCGTCTTTCCTTGACGGTCTAGGTAATGGCTTTGGTTATGCTGTTATTTTAGTGGTAGTGGCTTTTGTACGCGAATTGTTCAGTGCTGGTACCTTGTTAGGCTTTAAGATAATTCCCGAATGTGTGTACGAATTTGGCTACATGAACAACGGTTTGATGCTTATGCCTCCTATGGCCCTTATTTTATTGGGTTGCATTATTTGGTTCCAACGTGCTAAAAATCCAGAGTTAAACGATTAATGACCCATAATACAGAATCATCATGGAAAATCTATTAAGTTTATTTGTTAAGTCGATTTTTGTCGACAACATGATATTTGCCTACTTCTTGGGTATGTGCTCGTATTTGGCTGTATCTAAGAACGTTAAAACGGCATTTGGTTTAGGTATTGCGGTTATTTTCGTATTGCTTATTACCGTTCCCGTAAACTATTTGCTAGAAAACTATGTACTTAAAGCTGATGCTTTGTTACCTGGTGTTGATTTAGGTTTCTTAAGCTTTATCTTGTTCATTGCTATTATTGCTGCTATTGTACAATTGGTAGAAATGGTAGTAGAACGTTTCTCTCCTTCGCTTTACGCTTCGTTGGGTATTTTCTTGCCCCTAATTGCAGTAAACTGCGCCATCATGGGTGCCAGCTTGTTTATGCAACAACGCGAGTTTGTAAACGTAGGCGAAGCTACCGTTTATGCCCTAGGTTCGGGTATTGGTTGGTTAATTGCCATTGTTTGCTTGGCTGCTATTCGCGAAAAAATGGCGTTTAGCGATGTGCCAAAACCTTTGCGCGGTTTGGGTATCACCTTTATTACCGTAGGTTTAATGGCCTTGGCATTTATGTGTTTCTCTGGTTTAAAAATTTAAGAAAGGACAATAACTATGTTATTAGCAATCAATATGACAATGATTGGAGCCAGTATTGCTGTGTTCCTTGGAATTATCCTAGTAATGGTTATTTTGCTGTTGGTAGCCAAACGTTATTTGTCTCCTTCAGGTCCTGTTAAGGTTACCCTTAATGGCGAAAAAACCATGGAAGTAGCCTCTGGTGGTACACTTTTGGGTACCATGGCTGTAGAAGGCGTGTTCTTGCCCTCGGCTTGTGGTGGTAAAGGTTCTTGCGGTCAATGCCGTTGCCAAGTGCCCGAAGGTGGTGGCGAAATTTTGCCTACCGAAACCGTTCACTTTAGCCGTAAACAAATTAAAGACAACTGGCGCTTGGGTTGCCAAGTTAAAGTTAAAGGCGACATGAGCGTAAAAGTGCCCGAATCTGTTTTGGGTGTTAAGGAATGGGAATGCGAAGTTATTTCTAACCGCAACGTGGCTACCTTTATCAAAGAATTTAAGGTTAAATTGCCTGCTGGCGAACACATGGACTTTGTGCCAGGTTCGTATGCTCAAATTGTTATTCCAGAATACGATTTGAACTATGCAGACTTTGATCGTTCGTTAATTGGCGATTTGTACGTACCTGCTTGGGAAAACTTTGGTTTGTTTAACTTAAAACAAAAGAATACCGAGCCTACCATTCGTGCGTACTCTATGGCTAACTATCCAGACGAAGGTGATATCATTACCTTAACGGTACGTATTGCAACTCCTCCATTTAAACCAAAAGACCAAGGTCCTGGCTTTATGGATGTGCCTTGTGGTATTGCTTCTACTTACATTTTCTCGCTTAAACCTGGCGATAAAGTTACCATGAGTGGTCCTTATGGCGACTTCCACCCAGAATTTGATAGCAAACGCGAAATGATTTGGGTAGGTGGTGGCGCCGGTATGGCTCCTTTGCGTGCACAAATTATGCACATGCTTAAAACCCTTAAAACACGCGACCGCGAAATGCACTATTTCTACGGTGCACGTGCTATCGACGAGGTGTTCTTCTTGGAAGATTTCTTGGAATTGGAAAAAGAATTCCCTAACTTCCACTTCCACTTGGCGCTTGACCGTCCAGACCCCAAAGCCGATAAATTGGGTATTAAGTACACCGCAGGCTTTATTGCACCTGTTATGGGCGATACCTACTTAAAACAACACGAAGAACCCGAAGAAATCGAATACTACCTATGCGGTCCTCCAATGATGGCAAAAACCGTGCTTGACTTGTTAGACAGCCTAGGCGTAGAAAAAGACATGATCCACTTCGACGACTTTGGCGGATAATATAAAGCGCACGTTGGTGCGCTTTGATAAATCGACTCACCGACTAATCGGCTAATCGAGATACAAAGGGGATGACTAAAAAGTAAATTAGTCATCCCCTTTATATTGAGAGGTTGAATAAAAGGATGTAGTTTTAGGCACGCGAAGCCTGAAAAAGCGGAGTTTACTTAGCGTAAATGAGCATTTTGAGGGCGAGCGTAACGACAAAATACACTTTTTATTCGGCCTCTTGTGTTTCAATCTCTGTATTAAAAAAACTTGATTGTTCATAAGTGAAAACTCATTAAATGCGAAGCCTTGAATAATCGCTTAAGCAAAATAAATTGTACCTTTGCAAATATTTTTGCAGAAAAAGATGAAGCAGTTTATAAAGAATTGGTCGTTGCCGCTTACCATGCTGTTGGGCATTTGCTTGTACGTAATAGCGCATGCCTTGCATTTGCCCGATGCGGTAAAAACCAACATCAACAACGGCATAAAAATAGTACAACCTGCCCTTATTTTTAGCATGTTGTACTTGTCGTTTTGTAAAATTGATTTTAAACAACTGCGCTTGCGTCCTTGGCATGGATTGTTATTGCTTTTTCAGATAGGCATGATGGGGTTACTATCGCTGTTGCTGCGCTATCTTCCTCATTCTAACGGCTTTATTTTGCTAGAATGCTTACTAGCCTGCCTTATTTGCCCCACCGCTACGGCATCGGTAGTAATTGTAGAAAAATTAAATGGGAATCCGGCTACCTTGCTGATGTACAATATCTTAATCAATATATCGGTGGCTCTTACCGTTCCTGTATTTATTCCACTATTTATGCAAGGCGAGGTGGGTTTTTCAGAAACTTTTGGGGCCATTGTAGCCCAAGTTTGCCCCGTGCTAATGATTCCGCTACTATTAGCACGCCTAACCAACCGATTTTTGCCAAAACTACGCGATAAAATACGTCAAGTAAAAGACCTTGCCTTTTACCTTTGGATGGTGGCACTTGCGCTTGCTATGGCTACGGCTAGCCGCGCCTTTGCCCACACCCAAATTGACTTTATGACTCTTTTGGGCATTATAGGAGTAACCGCTGTAGCGTGCTTGATGCAATTTTACATTGGCCGAAAAATAGGCAAACCCTTTGGCGATAGCATCAGTGCAGGTCAGGCTCTAGGGCAAAAAAACACCGTATTTGTAATTTGGCTTGCCTACACCTTTATGGATCCCATTTGCGCTGTTGCCGGTGGTTTTTATAGCATTTGGCACAACACCGTCAATTCATGGCAGCTGTATCGGCATAATAGATAGTCGCTAGTCGATTCGTCAAAAATTTACTACCTTTGTTTCGCTATGCACAATTCTACTCAATATGCGCACGTAATCCTGCCCTTGGCAGTAAACGGCTATACTTATGCTGTCCCTTCTAATATGACGGTGCAGGTGGGTAGTTTGGTGTATGTGCCGTTGGGTAAATCACGACACTATTGGGGCATCGTTTCGTCGTTGAGCGATAATCAACCCGCTGGAGTTACTTGCAAAGATATTGAGCAAGTGGCGCATTCCTTTCCATTGGTTACTGCTGCGCAGTTGCAATTGTTTAGTTGGATGGCTTCTTACTATTGTTGCACCATGGGCGAGGTGTTGGGCGCTGCTATTCCAACGTTGTTGTTGCACCATACCTATAAACCTGCCCAAGTAACTTATGTTAGGTTGGTAGGCGATACATCGCTTATTAAGCGAGAACAGCAATTGGCCTTATTAGACCGTTTTAACTACTTAGCAAGTTTAGCAGCGGTGCGCAAAACCGAATTACTAGAGGGACAGTCGCTTTCGGCCTTTAATACCTTGGTTAAAAACGGCATCTTTGCTTGTTATGAGCAAGAAACTAGCCGGTTAGCCCTGTTAGGTAGCCAACAACCATGGCCCGATTTAACGCCGTCGCAACAAATTGCCTTGCAACAAATTAATACCCTGTTTGCCAAACAAGATGTGGTGTTGTTGCACGGGGTTACCGCCAGTGGAAAAACCGAAATTTACCTACAAAAAATAAAAGAAACACTCCAGCAGGGCAAACAAGTGCTGTATTTAGTGCCAGAAATTGCCCTTACTGCGCAGCTAGAACAGCGTTTGCAACGTGTATTGGGAAACAAACTGGTAGCCTATCATTCTGGATTGTCAGACAACGAACGGTCCGAAATTTACCTTGATTTGCTGCAAAAAAAGCAAATACAGGTGGTGTTGGGCACGCGTTCTGCTGTATTTTTGCCTTTTCAGAACATCGGACTCATCATTGTAGACGAAGAACACGAACCCTCTTACAAACAATACGAACCAGCCCCACGTTATCATGCAAAAAATGTGGCGTTGATCATGGCCCAAATGGCAGCGGCTAAAACCTTGCTCGGTTCGGCCACCCCCTCTATCGAATCTTACCATCTGGCACAACAAGGTAAATATGGGTATGTATCGCTTATTGTGCGTTATAATCAGGCTATGTTGCCCAATATTAAGGTAATAGATAGGCAAGATGCGTTTAAAAAGAACCGCATGAAAGATATGTTTAGTTGGTTCTTGTTAGAAAAAATGACCGAAGCCTTGCAAGCAGGAGAGCAGGTTATTTTGTTTCAAAATCGCAGGGGATTCTCGTCGTACGTAGAGTGTCCAGCGTGTAACTATGTGCCCAAGTGCAAGCATTGCGATGTTAGTTTAACCTATCATAAAAAATCTGATAAGTTGGTATGCCACTATTGTGGATGTAGCATGCCTGTTCCCCAAAAATGTCCCACTTGTGGTGCGGAGGCCTTAAAAGATCGTGGGTTTGGTACCGAAAAAGTAATTGAGGCCTTGCAAAACTATTTTCCCGAAGCCAAAGCCGATAGATTAGATGTAGATGTTTCGCGCTCTCGTGCACAATACCAGGGGGTGTTGGAACGTTTTGCTAAAGGTGAAACTCAAATTTTGGTGGGTACGCAAATGGTGGCCAAAGGACTTGATTTTGACAATGTAGGTCTTGTAGGTATTTTAAATGCCGATAATATGATGAATTTTCCCGATTTTAGGTCGGGCGAGAGGGCTTTTCAGCTGATGGTACAGGTGTCGGGTAGGGCTGGACGCCGTCAAAAACAAGGGTTGGTTGTGTTGCAAACCACGCAGCCCGATCATTACATCATTCCCGCGGTATTGGCACAAAATACAGGGGCTTTTTATCAACAAGAATTGCAAGAAAGGTTCGATTTTTCGTATCCGCCTTTTGTTCGTCTAATAGAGGTGCAAGTAAGGCACAAACAGCTAGAAGTAGCTACTAGTTTAATACAACAATTGGCGTCGGTGTTGAGTCAGTATCAGCAAGTAGAAATTCTGGGGCCTAGCAATGCGCTTATTGGCAAGGTTCAAAACCAGTTTGTAAAGCAATTTTTAGTAAAGATAAAAGGGAATAGCCAATCGGTACGTATGCAATTAGTTCAAATGGCAGCTCAGCTAAAAAAACAAAACTCATCGGCTCAAATTATTATTGATGTAGACCCGATGTAAAAATCACATTCATGAAAAAGGTTCTGTTAGTTATTTTATGTGCGATATGTGCTGCGTCCGCATGGTCGCAATCTGCCCCCTATAAAGTGTATCAATGTTACGTTCAGCGCGATATGGCAACGTGGAAAAACATCATTGATAGCATAGAGTCGTTGCCCGCTTTGTCAGAAAAACAACATGCAGAGGTGCTAAATTTTGAATATGGTTACGTAGCTTGGCGACTTAGTAAAGATTACCAAGATAAAAAGGAAGCCGATTTTTACCTAGAAAAAGCCTATAATCATTTGCATGCCTTGCCACAGTTGGATAGAAATGCTGCGTTGATAGCCGCTTACCAGGGTGCTTTTATTGGTTATCAAATAGCCATATCGCCCATTAAAGCCCCTTTTATTGGCATGAAAAGTTTAAAGTACGTAAAAGAGGCGGTGGCTGCCGATTCTGCCAACTATTTTGCGCATATTCAATATGGAAACGTGCTGTATTATATGCCTGCGATGTTTGGTGGATCGCGAAACGAGGCTATAAAACACTATAATACCGCCAAAAAATTGATGGTAGCACAGGACGAACACAAAAACAATTGGTTGTACATGAATTTGCTATTAACCTTGGCCGATGCCTACAAAAAAAACAATGATTGGCTAAGCGTAAAGGCTTGCTACGACGAAGCCTTAAGGTTGCAACCTAATTACCCCTACATCACCCAAAAACTGTACCCAACGCTTCAAAAGAACCTGGAAAAAAAACATTAGTCGATTTGTGTTTAACCCCCTACGGGGGTAAATCTCCCTGCCTGACCTTATGTGTACATACCCCGTAGGGGTAATTCATTATAATAGGCAGGTCTTTGAGGTGCGAAGCACTGAAAAGGCCTGTGTGTTTTTATAAAATATTTTTTTGCTTTTTTTGTTCAAAAACCGTATATTTGTCTTTTGTGAACAAATCATTAACTACAATAATCAACTTATGAAAAAAATCCTTTTAACTGTTCTGTTGGCAGTTTCGTCGCTAGTAGGCATGTTTGCGCAGTCCTATACGGGCGATCAAGCCAAACGTGGTTATGCTATTTTTAGCGACAAAGTAACCTTTATCTTTGACGAGAACATTTATGGAGTTCGTCCCGAACGTGTGTTCGTTACTGGCGATTTTCGTGGATGGGATGCATCTACCGAAGTAGGTGAGTGGGAACTTAAAAAAGTAGGTGAACAATGGATGCTTACTTTTGATAACGTAGACGAAAGCGTGATTAAACCCAACACTGGTTTTAAATTCCGCATTAACAACGATGGTCAATGGTTAGATCCTACCGACCAATCGCCCAACGTAAAAGGGGGTAATTTAATTTACGAAATGGACCGTGTGGTTGCAGGTCTTACTGCCGAAATTCGTAAAAGCAATCTTATTTGGGCTACTATTTCTGGTGTAAAACGTTCTTTCAACCCTGCCGATTACATCATTAAAGATGCGCAAGGTAACGAAATTAAAGTAGTAGGCGTGCTTCCTAACGAATCTACTACTACACTTATCGTTCCAGAAAAAGACTTAGACATTCGTCGTGTTTATTACCTAGAAATTCCTTCGCAAAAATTAAGAGCCGCTTGTTCGTACGACGGTTGGTTCCGCGAGGTGTATTCTACCAAAGAACTAGGTGCAAATATCGATAATGGTGTTACTTCTATCCGTGTATTTGCTCCTCGTGCAGAACAAGTTAAATTGTATTTGTACAAAGGTGCTAACGACACCGAGGCTTATCAAACATTTAATATGACCGTTGACAACGACGGCGTTTGGGAAACCATTATTAACGAAGATTTGCACGGTGTTTATTACGACTTTACCGTTCATGGTTCTACCGACCCAGGTAACTTCTTTTACGAAACCAAACCTGTTCACATCAACGACCCATACGCTCGCGTAAGCGACGATACCTTTGGCAAATGCCGTATCTGGCACCGTACCAAAGCCGCTACTCCTTTAAAAGGTGGTGTGCCTAAAATGGAAGATGTAATTTCTTACGAAGTTCACGTACAAGACTTTACCGATAATCTTCCTTTGCCCGATAGCCTAAAAGGAACCATTCGTGGTATGATTACTCCTGGTCTTAGAAACAAAAATGGCGAAAAAGTTGGTTTCGACTACTTAGTAGATTTGGGCATCAATGTAGTGCACCTAATGCCAGTTCAAGAATACTTGCACTTCCCAACCGACGACTGGTACGAATCGTTTAAAGACGATCCATACATGATTGAACAAGGTATTGCACACGAAAATTACCAATGGGGTTATCGTACCTCATTTGCTATGGCGGTAGAATCTCGCTATCGCGTAAAAGGTGCAGAACTAGGCTCTGAACGCGACGATATGCGCGACCTTGTTCAAGCATTCCACGACAAAGGCATTGCTGTTATCATCGACATTGTGCCTAACCACACTGCCGAAGACATGGATGGTAAACAATTCTTGTTCAACTTTAACGGTTTTGATAAACAATACTACTATCGTACCAAAAACTTTGAACACATTGGAGCATACGGCAACGAGGTTAAAACCGAAAACCGTCCTATGACCCAACGTTGGTTAATAGACCAAGTTAAATACTTTATCGACGAATTTGGTATTGACGGTGTGCGTGTTGACATTGCCGGTCAAATGGACCAACAAACCCTAACTGCATTCTGGGATGCCATCGGTCGCGATAAAATTGTATATGGCGAACCATGGATTGCATCAAACGACCCTGATTACGAAGCTAACCCCGATTGGGATTGGTACAAAGAAGATTCACCCATTTGCTACTTCCAAGACGAATCGCGTAGCTCATACAAAGGCCCTGTATTCCAATTACAAGATCCTAAAAACGACCGTGGATGGGCTGGTGGTAAATACAGCGAACGCGAAGGCGTTATGCGTGGTTTAACTTGTACTTGCAAAGACGATAAAAATCCTAACAGCGGTATTTCTTACCTAGATATTCACGATAACTTTGCCTTGGCCGATCAATTTGGTCGCAACTTTGATGGTCGCGACTCGGTTTACGAGAACGAATACAAGATTGCTGTTACACTGCTATATACCACACTTGGTCCTATTGTAACTCACGGTGGTTCAGAAATTATGCGTAGTAAAGCACATGCGCCACTTCGCGAAGAAGTTCGTACTACCAAAGCTGGTTACAATGCTTACATGCACGGCTATCGCGACACCTACAATCACCGTACCGCAAACACATTTGTTTGGGAACAAGTAGGTCAAAAACCAACAGGTACCAACTTCAACGACTACGATAATATGTACAAATTCTGGCGTGGTTGGAATACCTTCCGTAAATCGGAATATGGTAAAGTATTCCGTCAAGGCGAAGCCGTTCCAGAAGGTTACTACAAATGGTTCTTGCCAGCACCAGAAAGCGCATTGGGTTACTTAGTAGACGATAAAGTACTAGTGCTTATCAACGCAGGTCACGAACCTATCGACTTTGAAAACGTTGAACTACCAAAAGGTAAATGGCAACTAGTAGGTACATCTGATGCTATCAATATTAAAGGTGTAAAATCTAAAAACAAAACAACTAAAGTGAAAGCAGGCGTAAACAAAGTTACTGTTGAACCACTTTCTCAATACATTTGGATTAAAAAATAAGATT
>JAFOFC010000042.1 GCA_017387515.1 Paludibacteraceae bacterium | reverse complement strand
GGTGTTTTTTATTTTTGATGAAGACAAAATAGTAGTGCTGTTTAATGGATTTCAAAAGAAAACTCAGAAAACTCCTAAAAAAGAGATAGATAAAGCGATAATGATTAAAAAAGAATATTATGAATACAAAAGAAAATATGATTCAGGATTATGATGCGGTTTTAGATTCTCTTTATGGTAAAGAGGGTACGCCAGAACGTGCTCAGTTTGAAGAAAAAGCATACGCATTTTATACTGGTTCAATATTACGTGACGCAAGGAAAAAGGCAAAGATTTCACAAGTAGAATTAGCAGAAAGAACACAAACTACTAAATCGTATATTTCTCGCATAGAAAATGGTGGTATTATTCCAAGTGTAGCTGTGTTTTATAAGATGATAGCAGCTCTTGGAATGGAAATAAAAATTACCAAGCCAACCTATTATTCACAATATGATATTTGTAATACGCCATACGTTTGTGAACCAGATGAGTGTACTTATGGTAAAAAATAGATAACAATAATGAAAATAGTTTATATTCATGGTTTTGCGGGGTCGATACACTCGGAAACCATTAGTTTTTTTAGAAAATATTACCCACAGTACGAGTGGTGTCCCTTAGAGGTGGACCATAGAGTAGATTATTCGGTGCAAAAAATAAATGATTTTCTGGCGGCAAACAGCGATGTGCAGGCATTGGTAGGTAGTTCGTTGGGTGGATTTTACGTGCTTTGTGCCAACTTTGAGGGTAGAAAATTGGTTATTAACCCTGTGTTAAACCCCATGTCGTCGCTAAAGAAATTTATTGGCGTAAACAAATACAAAGGCAGACGCGACAATGGCGATACAGAATTTAAACTTACCCAGGCAGATATATTTAAGTTTAAACAATTTAAACCAAAAGATACACCCAATACTATTTGTCACTACACACCAAACGACCCTGTTTTAGGCGATGTAAAACGCGATTATAAAAAGTTTTTTGCCAATGCCGAAGAAACGCCTCATTTGCGCAGTCACTTTACGGACGAGCATTATATAAAACACAAAATGAGAGAGGGGCTGAGCTAATTTTCGGGCATCGCAAGCCTTGAGCTACTTCTTTTTATTTCACTCAGAAATAGTATCTCTTATTTTATGGGATTTCTCAAAAAAAATGCGTATTTTTGTTAGATTAAAGCAATAAAACATCGATACATGCGCATAGATATTATTTCGGTTATTCCAGAATTGATTCAGAGCAATTTTGAACATTCTATTCTTAAACGAGCACAAAACAAAGGGCTAGCAGAAATTCACCTTCATAACTTGCACGATTATTCTCACGACCCCAAACATCATCGAGTAGACGATTATCCTTTTGGTGGCGAAGCGGGCATGGTGATGCGCATAGAACCCGTCGATAATATCTTAACCCATTTAAAAAGTCAGCGTCATTACGACGAGGTAATTTACACCTCGCCCGATGGCGAAATGTTTGACCAAAAAATGGCTAATTCTATGTCGATGCTAGAGAATATCATTATTCTTTGTGGACACTACAAGGGCATTGACCATCGTATTCGTGAACATTTAATTACCCGCGAAGTTTCTGTTGGAAATTTTGTGTTAACTGGTGGCGAATTGGCTGCATCTATAATGGCTGATGCTATTGTTCGCATAATACCAGGCGTAATTTCAGATGAACAGTCTGCTTTGTCGGATTGTTTCCAAGACGATTTGCTTTCTGCCCCTGTTTATACCCGTCCTGCCGAATATAAAGGGTGGAAAGTACCCGATATTTTACTATCTGGACACGAACGTAAAATTGCCGAATGGCGTTTAGAACAATCGTTAGAACGAACTAAGTTATTACGCCCAGACTTGTTGAAAAACGAGTGATTCAAAAGGGTTATTTTGTCGTTGCGCTCGTGTTCAGAATCCTCATTTACGTCCAGTAAACTCCGGTTCCTCACACTTCACGACGCCTAAAAATCCCTCCTTTTGCTCTCACTCTTACAAAACAGCATAAATAAAAAATGACCAATATCGAACAACAAATATTAGAACTTCGCGAAAGACTCAATCATTACAACTACCACTATTATGTGCTCTCGCAGCCGCTTATTAGCGACTTTGAGTTTGATAAACTGTTGGCAGAGTTGCAGCAATTGGAAAACGAAAATCCACAATATTTTGATCCCAATTCTCCTACGCAGCGTGTAGGCAGCGATATCAATCAAAACTTCACGCAAGTGAAGCACGAATATCCCATGCTTTCATTGGGCAATACGTACAACGAAGGCGAGGTGGCCGATTTCTACAACCGTGTAGCCAAAGCGCTGAATACCCCTTTTGAGATAGTGTGCGAATTAAAATACGACGGTACCTCCATATCGCTTATTTACGAGAAAGGGGAGTTGGTACGTGCTGTAACCCGTGGTGATGGCGAAAAAGGCGATGATGTAACGGGCAATGTGCGCACCATTAGAACCATTCCGCTTACCCTAAATAAATCGACTCGCCAACGTACTGATGAGTACGAAGTACGAATAATCGCCGACTCACCGAATCACCAGGGTATAGAAATCCCCGACAAATTTGAGATACGTGGCGAGATTCTGATGCCCTGGAAGGTGTTTGAAGACCTCAACAAAGAACGTGAGGCGCAAGAAGAACCCTTGTTTGCCAATCCGCGCAATGCGGCATCGGGCACCTTAAAACTGCAAAATGCATCAGAAGTAGCCAAGCGTAAATTGGATGCATATTTGTACTACATGTTGGGCGAAAATTTGCCTGCCGATACCCATAGTGGCTGTTTACAAGCGGCATCGGCATATGGTTTTAAAATATCCGATGCTGTAAAAGTTTGCAAAACCTTGCCCGAGGTGATGGATTACATCAAATATTGGGATAAAGAACGGAAAAACTTGCCCGTTGCAACCGATGGCATTGTGCTTAAAGTCAATTCGTTAACTCAACAAAAAAACTTGGGCTATACGGCTAAATCGCCCAGATGGGCCATTGCGTATAAATTTCAGGCAGAAAGGGCGTTAACTACTTTACAATCTGTTTCCTATCAAGTAGGCAGAACGGGTGCTATTACGCCAGTGGCCAATTTAGATCCTGTACAGCTATCGGGTACGGTGGTAAAACGAGCCAGTTTGCACAATGCCGATATTATAGAGGGGCTTGATTTGCACATAGGCGATAAGGTCTATGTAGAAAAAGGAGGCGAAATTATTCCTAAGATAACAGGCGTAGAATCATCTGTACGCGATTTATTTGCCGAAAAGGTGCAATTTATAACCCATTGCCCCGAATGTGGCACTCCTTTGGTACGCGACGAGGGCGAAGCGGCTCATTATTGTCCCAACGAAGCGCATTGTCCGCCTCAAATAAAAGGCAAAATGGTGCATTTTGTATCGCGTAAGGCCATGAACATTGATGGGTTGGGCGAAGAAACCATCGATTTGCTTTATCGTAATGGTTTAGCACGCAATATAGCCGACTTATATCGCCTTAAACTACTTGATTTAGCCCTATTAGAACGCATGGGCGAAAAATCGGGTAGGCGTATTTTAAAATCGTTAGAGGCTAGCAAACAAGTGCCTTTTGCCCGTGTGTTGTTTGCCTTGGGTATTCGATATGTAGGCGAAACGGTGGCAAAACGCTTATCGAGCAAATTAAAAAGCATGCAAGCCCTTATGAGCGCCTCTGTAGAAGAGTTGATGAGCATAGACGAGATAGGAGAGTCGATTGCGCAAAGTTTGGTAGCGTATTTTGCACAAGACGAAAACAAGCAACTTATTGCCGATTTGCAAGATATAGGTTTGCAAATGGCCATTGATGAACAAACGCAACCTGTTGGTTCTGATGTTTTAAAAGGAAAAACCATTGTCATTAGTGGTACGTTTGTGCAACATTCGCGCGATGAATTAAAAAACCTAATAGAACAACACGGAGGTAAAAATACGGGTAGTATCTCTAAAAATACCAGTTTTATTCTTGCTGGCGATAATATGGGGCCTGCTAAATTAGAAAAAGCTACGCAATTGGGCGTTCCTTTGCTATCAGAACAAGAATTTTTAGCGTTAATTGAACAAAACCATGGGTAAATCTATTTTTCAAAAATATGCCGCACGTCAAGTTCGTAAAAACCAAAATAAACAACGAACCAAACGTTTTGTTAACCTAAAAGAGGCTAAATCGGTACATGTTTTAATGGCAGCTAATCAGTTAACTCCCATAGAAACAGAACAGTTTTACAAGCAGGTATATGCAGTGGCCGATTTGTTTCAGAACATGCCATGTAAATTGTATATAACCGTTTGTGTGCGTAAAATGCCTGTAGAGTCTAAACGATTTGGGGTAGAAGTGTTTGATTTTAAACAAGTTAAATGCTTGTCAAAGAAACCCAAACAACCTGTTGTATTGGCTTTTACAGAAAAAAAATCGGATATTCTAATCAATTTAACTCCCTTTGTATCATATCCAATAGAGCATTTGGCTGCTATCTCGGATGCATCCTTAAAAGTAGCTATAAAGTTAGAAGATAGACCATTTGCTTACGATTTGCAATTACAAATAGACGATATAGAGCAAAACGCTAGTGAAAATTTAAAAGCCTTGCTTTTCTATCTAGAAAAAATACAATCCAAATAACCCAAGTATCGCAAAAAAGCACTATATTTGCCACTTAAATATATCAAAGCGTTCGTTTATTATCACAGCTAAACAACTAAACGATTCAACAATTCAACGATTTAACAAAAATGATAACGCATACAGCACTAAAAGGATTAGGCATCGCTTTAATAACCCCCTTTACCGACAACGACGAGGTGGATTACCAAGCATTAGGTCGCTTGATTGACTATCAAGTAACCAATGGCGTTGATTATATGGTTATTTTGGGTACTACTGGCGAAACGCCTACATTGAGCGAAGAAGAAAAAGCAGAAGTAACTCGTTTCTCTATTGAACGTATTGCAGGACGTGTGCCTGTAGTATTGGGCGTAGGGGGTAATAATACTGCCGCTTTGGTTAAACGTCTTAAAAACGATCCTTTAACTGGTGTTGATGCTATTTTATCGGTAGTGCCTTACTACAATAAACCATCGCAAGAGGGTATTTATCAACACTATGCTGCCATTGCAGAAGCATCGCCTGTACCTGTTATTATGTACAATGTTCCAGGTCGTACGGGTGTAAACATGACTCCCGAATTAACCATTCGTTTGGCCAAAGATTTTCCAGAAAAACTAGTGGCTATTAAAGAAGCTTCTGGTAACTTGGCACAAATGGAAACCATTATCAAAGATAAACCTGCCGATTTCTTGGTGATTTCTGGCGATGATGGTTTGGCTTTCCCATTGATTACGTTGGGTGGAGCAGGCGTTATTTCGGTAATAGGCAATGCATTCCCTCGTGAATTTGGCAGAATGGTGCGTCTTACTTTGGCAGGCGACTACGACAATGCTCGTGCCATTCATCATCAATTCCTAGACCTATTTAGCTTGTTGTTTGTAGATGGCAACCCAGCTGGTGTTAAGAGCATGCTTAATGCCATGGGATACATCGAAAACCGTCTTCGTTTACCTTTGGTGCCTACGCGTATTACGACGTACGAGAAGATTCGTCAGGTTTTAGATGGATTAAACATTAAAGGATAGTTGATAAAGGAGAAAGGAGAAATAAAAAAATCTCAGCGGTTGCTGAGATTTTTTTTAACACTTTGCAGAATACTTTCATATAAAACTCCTCGGGAACTTCGACAAGCTCAGTCACCGAGGAGTTTTATTATTCCTCGGAATAAAGTTCTATTAAAGTGATTTCTGGTTTCATGCCAATGCGCATGGGGAACCCTACGTAGCCCAAACCGCGGTTAACGTGCAAGTATTGACCATCTTGTTGATAGGTACCATCCCAATAGGGATGCATAATAGAAGCCGGCGATAGGTGTATACCCCAGCAATCTATGCCCATTTGCATAGCGTGTGTGTGTCCGCTAAGGGTGAGTAGTACATTTTTGTGTTGTCTAATGGAATCTTCCCAAGCAATAGGATCGTGCGATAGCATAATGACCAAAGAACTGTCTGCTATGTTTTGCATGGCTTTGCTTACGCTTCCATACGAATGGAATGGGGGACGGCTAATGTTTTGTACCCCACATACATACAAGCTATCCGTTCCTTTGGTAAGGACGGTAGATGAGTCGTTTAGCAATTTCCATCCCAGTTTCTTGTAGGCTTCTGTTACAGCAATGGCGTTTTGAGTAGAATCGATGTCGTTGCGCCATTTGTAGTGCGAGTAATCGTGGTTGCCTTTGCAAGCCCATTTGCCATCGGGTGCTTGTATCGCATTAAAAATGCTTTCCCATCCTTCTGTTTCTTCGGCATAGGTGTTTACTAAATCGCCCGTAAATACTATTAAATCGGGGTTTAGCGATTGGATGTATTGGGGTAGGTTTTTAATCCAATACTCGTCTTTTAGCAAACTACCTACATGTAAATCAGATAGTTGTACAATGTGATAGCCATTAAAAGAAGGTGGTACCTGTGATGATTTTATGGTAACCGTTCGGGTTTCTATTTCTGTTCTGCCAATGCACAATCCATACATAACCATTATAAACCCAAGGGCTGCCAAAATTATACCTGTTTTGTGTTTGTTAAATAAACCAAAAGGCAAGTACAACCATTTGGGAACGTAAATGGCAAAGAAAATGGTGCCAAAAATAAGAACGGGTAGCATGTGTGTGGCGTAGTACATGCCAATGGCCATTCCTACAATGGATAGTAGAAATAATACATTAGTGGCTAATAGCGTGTATTTTAATGGTTTATTTTGTGTTTTTATGGCTTTTCGCCACAACAAAACATCGGGCAATACACACAATACAAAAACGCCTACAATATACGTTATAAGGTGCATTCTATTTGATTGGTTTGGTGGTTATAATCTACGGTAAAGGTACTTCCCACGGGAATTTCTTCGCTAACCAATTTTTCGGATATGGCATTTTCGATGTATTTTTGAAGGGTACGTTTCAGTGGACGTGCTCCAAATTGCAAATCGTAACCTTCGGTAGCCATTTTGTTTTTAGCTAAATCTGTTACATTTAACTGATAACCAATGGTTTTAATACGTTCTAGTACTTTTTCAAGTTCTATATCGATAATGTTAACAATATCTTCTTGTTTTAATTGGTCAAAGATAATAATCTCGTCGATACGATTTAAAAATTCGGGCGAGAAATTCTTTTGCAAGGCTTTTCTAATTACCCCTTGAGCATATGATGTATCTGCCTGACGAGCAGCGGTAGAAAAACCTACCCCTTGACCAAATTCTTTTACTTGGCGTGTACCAATGTTAGAGGTCATGATGATAATGGTGTTTTTAAAATCGACCTTTCTGCCATTGCTGTCGGTTAGGCAACCTTCGTCTAATACTTGCAACAGCAAGTTGAATACATCGGGGTGTGCTTTTTCAATTTCGTCAAACAAGACAATAGAATAGGGGTTGCGGCGTACTTTTTCGGTTAATTGACCGCCTTCTTCGTAGCCAACATACCCTGGAGGGGCTCCAATTAGGCGCGATACGCTGTATTTTTCCATATATTCGCTCATGTCAATGCGAATTAAACCATGGTTGGTGGGGAACATAAAGTCGTTTAATACCTTGGTTAAGTAGGTTTTACCTACACCTGTTGGTCCTAAGAACATAAACGAACCAATGGGTTTATTGGGGTCTTTTAGGCCTACACGGTTGCGTAAAATGGCTTTGCTTAAGGTATCAATGGCGCTGTCTTGGCCAATTACTTTACTTTTTAGTGTGCTGTTTAAGCGGCGTAATTGGGTATATTCGGTTTCGGCAATGCGACTAACGGGTACGCCCGACATCATCGAAACTACTTCGGCTACTTTTTCGGCATCGATGGTAACGGCGTTTTTACGACTTTCGTTTTCCCAAATTTTTTGTTGTTCGTTTAATTCGGCTTGTAGGGTTTGGCTTTTGTCTTTGTATTCGTTGGCCAATTTAAAGTCTTCGTCTTGTACTGCCTTAAGTTTTAATTGATTAGCCTCGGCTATTTGTTTTTGTAGTTCAATAATAGCGGGAGGGGTGCTACAGTCCATTAAATGGGTACGCGATCCAGCTTCGTCCAAGGCATCAATGGCCTTGTCGGGGAATGCGCGGTCGGTAATGTATCGATTGGTCAAATCTACGCAAGCTTCTAAAGCATCGTCGGTATAAACAACGTTGTGATGTTCTTCGTAACGCTTTTTGATGTTGCGCAAAATGGTTAGTGTTTCGTTGGTGGTGGTAGGTGGAACTACAATTTTTTGGAAACGACGTTCTAATGCGCCGTCTTTTTCAATGCTTTGACGATATTCGTTTAGGGTGGTGGCGCCAATGCATTGGAATTTGCCGCGTGCCAAAGCGGGTTTCATCATATTGGCGGCATCTAGGCTACCAGGGGTGGAACCTGCACCAATGATGGTGTGTATTTCGTCGATAAACACAATAACTTCTGGGGCAGATTCTAGTTCTTTTAAAATCTTTTTTAGTCGTTCTTCAAATTGTCCGCGATACTTGGTTCCTGCCACTAGCGATGCCATATCAAGGCTAACAATGCGTTTGTTTAGTAAAATTTGGGGGGCATTGTGCGATGCTATTTTTATGGCCAATCCTTCTACAATAGACGATTTGCCTACACCTGGTTCGCCAATGAGTACAGGGTTGTTTTTTTTGCGACGACTTAAAATTTGTGCCAAGCGCTCAATTTCTACTTCTCTACCAACTACAGGGTCTAATTCTCCATTATTGGCGGCTTCGGTTAAGTCGTATGCAAACGAGTCTAAAACAGGGGTTTTTGATTTAGTTTTGCCGGTTTTAGTGGTGGTATTGGTGCCATTTTGGTTAACAACATGGTGTTGAAGGGCGTTATCTTCGCCTTCTTCTGCAAAATCGTCGGGAACTTCTGCGCCTGCAAACGATGTGTCAAATTCGTCTTCATTCTCTTCTTCTGCAAAATCGTCTATGTCAACTTTTTCTAGGCTGTCCCAATCGCCTATAGAATTTTGGGCATTCAATAATTCTTTTACGGTGTCGTAATAGATGCCTTCGTATTCAAATAGGTTGTTTATTAGGTTGCTTTTTTCTTTTAGAAATGCCAATAGAAGGTGTTCAGAATCAACCAATTCGCTTTTTAGCGCTTTGGCTTCTAATTGGGCAAAATTTAAGATTTTTTCGGTGGTGGATAGCGGTTTTATTTGCGCCATCTCTACCTCGTCGCTGGTTTGGATAGAGGCTTCAATGCGGTGTTTTATATTGAGTACGTCAATGTTTAAATCGGTAATCAAATTATAGGCATTGCCACTGCCATCGCGAATAATACCCATAAACAAGTGTTCGGGGTATAATCTACTGTTACCCAGGCGAAAAGCTTCTTCGTAGGCATACTGAACAATGCTGTTTAAATTGTCAGAATAGGTTTTATCCATGCTCATATGTATACATTTTTTATTTTCTACTGCAAATAGTGTGCCAAAACTGTCGCTTGTCGCTCGTCACTTGTCTCTCGTCGCTTGTCACAAATGAATCGGTCACTGAGCCTGTCGAAGTGCCCGATTCACCGATTTTGTTGAGGCGATTCATCTTCCGACTTGGTTTCCGGTCGGGATTTACACATACAAAAACTACAAAATGTGAACTCGCTTCGCTCAAACAACACATTTTGCTTAACGTTTTTGCACATATAAATCTTTTTCCGACCTCCACCAAATGTCGTCAGATTGAATCGCCT
>JAFOFC010000041.1 GCA_017387515.1 Paludibacteraceae bacterium | reverse complement strand
TTAAGTTATGTACCCGAGCAAGATACCGACTTTATATTTTGTACCATAGGTGAGGAGCATGGTTTTGTGGGGTCTGTTTTGTTTATTGGGCTTTATGCCTTTTTTATGATACGACTCATATACTTGGCCGAGCGGCAGCGATCTGCCTTTTCGCGCATTTATGGGTATGGGTTAGTAAGTGTCTTTTTGTTTCACTTTTTTATTAATTTAGGAATGGTAACGGGCATTACGCCGGTTATTGGTATTCCGCTTCCGTTTATTAGTTACGGTGGTTCGTCGCTATGGGGTTTTACCATTATGCTGTTTACCTTTATTCGATTAGATGCCAACCGAATGGAAGTTTTACAACACGCTTAATACTATGCAATACTGTTTAATTGCCCTAGACATTGATGGCACCTTGGCTAACAGCCAAAAAGAAATATCGCAACGCAACATCAACGCCCTTGCCCAGGCTGTTAGCCAAGGTGCGCAGGTTGCCCTGGTATCGGGCCGTCCCACCCCAGGTATACTACCTACCGCCAAGGCCATTAACATGGATAAAATTGGGGGCTTTATTTTGTCGTTCAACGGGGCTAAAATCATTAACTATGCCACGGGTCAGGTTATTTACCAAAACGTGTTAAGTGCCCACGATGTGCAAGCTATTTGTGCCGAAGCAAAAGCCTTGGGGGTGGCAGCCATTACCTATAGCGACCAGGCTTTGTATAGCACATCGGCACAAAATCAGTACGTGCAAAAAGAGGCTACCATCAATAAAATGCCCGTGGTAGAAGTGGCCGATTTAGCCGCTGCCACTACCTTTGAAACGCCCAAATGCTTAATGGTAGACGACCCCGACAAATTGGTGCAAGTAGAACAGCACATGAAAGCCAAATTCCCCAACTTGAGCATTTATCGTTCGGAACCTTACTTTTTAGAAATTGTACCCTTGGGAGTAGATAAAGCTTTCTCGTTAGACCTATTATTAAAGAAACACCACTTAACCGCCCAAAATCTATTGGCTTGTGGCGATGGTTTTAACGATTTGTCGATGATTCAATACGCAGGTATGGGTGTGGCCATGCAAAATGCACAACAAGTAGTGAAGGATGCTGCCAACTATGTATCGCCCTATACCAACGACCAAGATGCCGTGGCGCATGCCATAGAAAAATTCTGCTTGTAGCCTTACTTTTGGCGGTCGGCAACCAATGCAATGAATTGCTCTATAGCCTTACGAGTAGGTGTATCTTCAAAGTCTTGCAAGCACTGCAAGGCTTTTTCTTTGTAGTAGGTTATTTGTTGTTGGGTGTAATCCATGCCTCCTTTTTCTACCACCAGTTGTTGGATGTAGGCAATGTCTTTGCTATTGAAAGCCTGTAGTATTTCTTCTTTTTCGGAGTTTGAAGCTTGTTCGTAGACGTACAAAAGGGGCAAGGTCATTTTGCCTTCTTGAATATCGTTGCCAACGGGTTTACCAATATGTCCGCCTTCTTGGTAATCAAACACATCGTCTTTTAGTTGAAAACAAATGCCTAAGTTTTCGCTCATTTCAATAAGGCGTTGTGCTTTGTCGTCTAGTTCTTTAAGGGTAGAAAGCGCTCCTAATTTAGCGCAGGTGCAAAACAGTGCCGCTGTTTTTGCCTTGATAACCCCAAAGTAGTAGTTTTGGTTATAAATAGCATCTTTGCTGCCCGAAAGTTGCAACAATTCGCCTTTAACCAAGGCTTTCCCCATGTCGGAAATGGTACTTACAATGTCAATATGACCAGTTAGGGCTGCTTCCGATAACGAGGCCGATAAAAAGAAGTCGCCCCCCAAAACCGCTGTTTTACTTTTAAATTTAGCCAATAAAGAAGGTTCGCCTCGGCGTAGGTTCGATTCGTCAATAACGTCGTCGTGAATAAGGCTAGCAACGTGTAATAGTTCGATAGAAGCCGCCGCATGAAGGGTGGCAGGGGTAATGTCGCCGTACAGCTGTGCACACAACAACACCAACAGCGGGCGCATTTGTTTGCCCGACGATTGGTTAACATGGTCTACCATTTGCCTAATCAGTGCATTATCGCTCTGCAATGCGGCTTGATAGGCTGTTTTGAATTGTTCAATGGCAGCCTTTACGGGTTCGCTTATTTGTTGTATGGCTTGTTTCATGCGGTTAAATCATACAAAAGTAATAAAAATTTATAGAAACTATTAGAATTTACGTACCTTTGTGTCATTATGAAGCGTATTTGTGCATTAACCATGGCCCGTAACGATGCCTTTTTCTTGAAAAAATGGATATCGTATTATGGTCAACAATTGGGCGAAGAGAACCTATATGTGTTTTTAGATGGCGAAGACCAGTCGTTGCCTTACGATACGGGTAAGGTAAATGTGGTGGTGCGCAAACGTGTTTCTGAAGCGGTAACCGTGGGCGATAGAACCCGCATTGCCTTTTTAAATGAGCAAGCACAGCAACTGTTAACCCGTTACGATTTAGTAATTGGTGGCGACGCTGACGAACTATTAGTAGTAGACCCTAAGGTTGGAAAAACCTTGGCGGAATATTTAAGTACGGCCAAATGCAATCCTTGCATATCGGGCTTGGGCATTGATGTGGGGCATCATTTAACAGAAGAACAACCCATTGACGATACCCAACCATTTTTAAGCCAACGTAAGTATGCGTTGATGGACTCTCAATATACAAAACCAGTTGTTGTTTCTAAACCCGTTAGGTGGGGGGCAGGTTTTCATCGGGTAAAAGGCCACAACTATCGCATCGATAAAAACCTGTATTTGTTTCATTTTGGTTCGGTAGATGATGGTATTTATAAAGCCAAATTTAACGACCAAGAACGCATTAGCGAGGGTTGGACTACCCACATGAATCAACGTTATCGCACCATTCGTTTGGTAACCGAAAAGAAAGCACTAGATGGCGATAAATACTTGCCTGTTGCTCGCTTTTTGCAAACCCTAATACGCCATCCGTTTATGTGGATTCGTCCGTACATGTATTTTTGGAAGATGGTTATTCGTATTCCTTCACGTTTTTCTGCTGTACTATGAAAAAAATAGCAATCATTACCATGGCCCGTAACGACGAAAACTTTCTTAATAAATGGGTTTCGTATTATGGAAAAGAGTTTGGCGAAGAAAATTTGTACATTTTTTTAGATGGGGTAGACCAGTCGGTTCCTGCCAAAGCAGGTAAATCGAATGTTACCAAAGTGCCTAAAATAGGCGGACAGGTAGTAAAAGCAGAAAAAGGGCGTTTGCAGTTTCTTTCGGAGCGTGCTACCGAATTGTTGGCAGGTGGCTACGATATGGTGGTGGGTTGCGATGCCGATGAATTTTTGGTAGTAGACCCTAAGGTAGGCAAGTCGTTGCGTGCGTATCTTTCTGATTTAAAGGTAAATTGCTGTAAAAGTGCATTGGGTATTGATGTTGGTCAACACTTGGAACAAGAGGCGGTTATTGATTGGAATAAACCTTTTTTGGAGCAGCGTAAGTATGCTTATGTGTGTTCTAGGTACACCAAACCGGTTATTGTAAACAAGCCTTGCCGTTGGGGGGCTGGATTTCATCGCGTAAAAGGGCATAACTTTAGCATCGATCCTAATTTGTACCTGTTTCATTTTGGTAGCTTTGATATGAAAATGATTGAAGATCGCTACCAAGACAAAGATAGAATGTCTGCAGGCTGGGGTAAGCACATAGGCCGTCGTGCCAAAACCATTTATATGGTGAGCAAGGCCAAAGCCAAAACAGCCGAAAAATACCTAAAGTATGGTCGTTGGATGCAAACCCTATGTAGGCCTATTTATGCGCTCAATAAACCTTCTATGGCAGGGTGGAAATTGATTATTCAACTACCAGAAAGGTTTAAATCTGTGCTGTAATACTACTATGAAGCTTGTGTTTCTTATAAAAGCCTTGGACAATATTGGTGGTACCGAAAGGGTAACCATACAAATAGCCAATGCACTTAGTTTGCGTAAGCACGATGTACATATCGTTTCGTTGGTAGGTAATCAGAAACCGTTTTTTTCTGTTTTGCCAGCTGTAAAACTCCATTATATTCATAAAGGTAGTGACAAAAGCATTTTTCCTTATCGTGATTTGCGTAGGCATTATCAGCTAAAAAAATGTTTTGCTCAATTGTTGCCCGATATTATTGTGGTGGTAGATGCTTCTAGGGCAGCCTTAAAGATTCCTGCTTGCAAACCCTATACCACCATTTATTGGGAGCATTTTAATACCATTATGAAGAGCAAGCGAATGCATGAATTATCACGAAAATTGGCTGTTAAATATGGTGATTATGTGGTAACCCTAACAGAAGAGGATGCACGTTCGTATCAGCAAAAATACCATGCTACCAAGGTGCAATGTATTCATAACCCCATAACGATAGCTATTCCAAATTATCTTGCCCCTATGGGTCATCGAGTGGTGGCGGTAGGTCGTTATACTTCTCAAAAAGGCTTTGATATGTTATTGCAGGCTTGGGCCTTGGTTAAAGACAAAGCAGATTGGAAATTGTTGGTTGTAGGCAAGGGAAAGCACGATAAACGTTTTAGAACATTTATAGAACAGCATCAATTGCAAGATTCTGTTGAATTGTTACCCCCTACCAATAATGTGCCCGCATTGTTTGCCTCTTGTGGTTTGTACGCCTTGTCTTCGCGTTTTGAGGGGTTGCCTTTGGTGTTAATTGAGGCTGCTGCATGTGGTTTGCCCGCAGTGGCTTTTGATTGTCCAACGGGTCCATCAGAGATAATTGAACATAAAAAATCGGGTCTTTTGGTAGCCAATGGCGATGTGAAAGCTTTTGCAGAAGCTTTGCAAGTCTTAATAAGTAATGAAGCACTTCGCTTGCAGTATTCGCAACATTCTTGTCAGTATGTAACTAAAAAATTTGCCGTTAATACAATAATTGATCAGTGGGAAGTCTTGTTTAAAAATTTAAAGAAATAAAAGATGAAGGTAAGTGTAATAATGCCCACCTACAACCACGAATCTACTATAGCGCAGGCTATAGAAAGTTTCTTGGCGCAAAAAACAACGTTTGATGTAGAACTGTTGGTTAACGACGATTGCTCTACCGATAATACCTACCAAGTTGCCAAGCAGTTTGCCGATAAATATCCTCAAATTAGATTGTTTAAACAACCCACCAACCAAGGGTTGTTGAAAAACTATCAATTTATATTAGCACAAGCTAAGGGCGAGTATTTGGCGGTACTTGAAAGCGATGATTATTGGATTGACGAAAATAAATTGCAGAAGCAAGTAGATTATTTAGATGCTCATCCTTCTTGTCATTTGTCGTTTACGGGGGTATTGCATTATAAACATGGCAAGTTTGTACCCAATATAAATGCATCGTACCTATTCAATACACCCGGTAAAACGCCTTTTGATCATATCTTGTATCGAAACGTTATATTTTCTCCATCGGTTTGTTTTAGACATAGTGCCTACAAGCAGTATTGTAATATTCAAGATTACATCGATTTGGGCTTTAGAACCTTTGACTACCCCGTATGGCTCACTTTACTTGCTAATGGAGAGTTGCATTATTTGCCCGAAAATACTGCGGTTTATCGCGTATCGGGTAGCTCTATTAGTAACAATAAGAACCTGCAAAAAAAATTGGATTTTGCCAAGTCGGTTAATTTAGACATTCGTAAATACATCATTGACCGATACGGAAGTGGCTGTTTTTCTCCCTTTCAAATTAGGCTAAGGCAAGCGGTTATTTTATCGCGCTGTGCTTGGCAATTGGTCATGCCCTTGCATGCTGCCTACTACTTTTTTGCTACTTTGTTGGGCATAGTACATGGCAAACAATAAATACAGGCAAAAGGCATAGTCACCCAACGAACCTCTAATCACCTCTGTTTGAAGTTGTATTACTATTACACTCCAAAAAGTAAGTAGTACTAGGTTGCATTTGTATTTAACCATGTATGCAATGGGAAGTAGCAGTATTCCTAGCATGGTAAGTAACCCTAGTAAACCAAATTCCATGCTACTTTGTAGCAGTTGGTTATGAGGATGTGCTCCCGAAATATCGGGGTGCAGACAAGAGTCTATAAGCGCTCTGTCTCTGATGATGTAAGGCGAATCTAAAAAGACGTCTATAAGGTGTTCTACATTGGTAGATGCGCCAATACCCAATAGGGGCGCTTGTTTAAGTAGGGTTACCGATTCTATCCAGATATCGTAGCGTACATCTTTTTGCGTAGATAGCATTTTTTCTACCTTATGATTGTTTAGGATTAATGTGCCGCCAACGATGGCTAATAGCACCGTGGCACTTACTACCAATATTTTTTGCTTATCCCACAACAAGTAAATAATACCAGCCATGATAATAATGTTGCTGGCAACAAACCCGGTGCGGGCATTAGAATAGGCTACTGCACTGTAGAATAATACAATTAGCAGGGTTAGCGCCCCCCTTGTAAACCACGATTTGTATTGCTTAATAAACCAAAAACAGGCCGCCATGGCTACGTTTAGGTACATATTAAAAGCCATGTGGGCATGAATTTTGGTATGGCGTGTAAGGATAATGTGTTTTTGCCAATTGGTTACCACCTCTGGTGCTTGGGTATAGGCCAAATACAAGGTATATGCAATTAGTATAGTAGACATGCCACTGGCAATGCCTGCTAGGTATTTGGCAGGTGGCACTTTGGTGTCTAATAAACCCAAAACGCCAAATATTAAAAATGCCGACCTGCTTTCTATAAACAGGGGTAAGTGCTGGGTGTCTTGTTCAAATGGTGCGTAAATGATCAGTAGTAAAAAATAGGCTATGCAAGCCCAAAAGGGTGCTTTATGTAGGGTAAAAAACTGCGAATATTGGTAACGTTTGTCTAAAAAGTATTCTACAATCGACAAACCAATAAACATAAGCATGGAGATGCGCGTTACCCCGCTAAAGAACATGGGTAGGCAGGCAAACAAGGTTAACCCCGATAGGGTTTGCAACCCAGAAACCATTTTTTTTAGTTGTTGAATCATAGCATCAGTGCTGATAGATGGTTAACAAATTGGTATGCACTTACGCTGTTCATGGTCATGCAGTTTTCTTCTAAGCAGTGGTTTAATTGTTGCTCAATGCCACTAAAAAAGCCGTTGGTATTGATAAAATATACCTTTTTGGTGGTTTCGCCTATTTGGTGCATGGCCATTAGGCTAAAGGCCTCGTCCAGGGTACCAATGCCGCCTGGTAGTACTACAAAAACATCGGCCATATTGGCCATTAAGGCTTTGCGCTCTGCTAGGTTCTTTACAAAAATGTTTTGGGTGTTGTAGGGGTTTACCCACTCGGAGTCTTTCCAATTATCGGGGATAATGCCTGTAATTTTTCCGTTTTGTTGGGCAGCGGCTTGCGCTACATCGCCCATTAGCCCGCAAGGCGTACCACCGTATACCAGTTCGTGGTCGTTTTGGGCTAACAAAGAGCCGAGGCTACGCGCCACTTGGCGGTAGTCCTCGGCTATGTTGTCGCTCGACGAGCAAAATACAGCTACTTTCATTGTTTAAGCGTCAATGCGTGCGTAGGTAGCGTTGGCCTCAATAAATTCGCGACGAGGTTCTACGTCGTCGCCCATTAGCATCGAGAAGATGTGGTCGGCAGCGGCTGCGTTTTCGATGGTAATTTGACGAAGCGTTCTGCCTTCTTTACACATGGTGGTTTGGCGCAATTGTTCTTCGTTCATCTCACCCAAACCTTTGTAACGTTGTACGTGAATGCCCGCCTCGTTACCTGCGCCGTATTTTTCAATAAAGGCAATGCGTTGTTGTTCGTTCCAGCAATATTCTTCTATTTTACCTTTTTTGCACAAGTATAGCGGAGGAGTAGCAATGTAAACGTGACCGTTCTCAATCAATTCTTTCATGTAGCGGAAGAAGAAGGTCAAGATAAGGGTAGCAATGTGGCTTCCGTCCACGTCGGCATCGGTCATGATGATTACCTTGTGGTAGCGTAGTTTTTCCATGTTAAGCGCCTTGCTATCTTCGGCTGTACCAATGGTTACCCCTAGTGCGGTATAAATATTTCTAATTTCTTCGCTTTCAAAAGCCTTGTGTTGCATGGCTTTTTCTACGTTCAAAATTTTACCACGCAAAGGCAAAATGGCTTGGGTTGCACGGTCGCGACCTTGTTTAGCGGTACCACCTGCAGAGTCCCCTTCGACTAGGAACAATTCGCATTCGGCAGGGTCTTTGCTAGAGCAGTCGGCTAGTTTACCAGGCAAGCCACCACCGCTAAGGGGCGATTTGCGTTGCACCAATTCGCGTGCTTTACGCGCAGCGTGGCGAGCGGTTGCGGCCAAAATAACTTTTTCGATGATGGTTTTGGCGGCATTGGGGTGTTCTTCTAGGTAATTGCCCAATACTTCGCTCACAGCGGTATCAACCGAACCCATTACTTCGTTGTTACCCAATTTGGTTTTGGTTTGGCCTTCAAATTGTGGTTCGGCTACTTTAATAGAAATAACGGCGGTTAAGCCTTCGCGGAAGTCATCACCATTTAGCTCGATTTTTTGTTTTTCTAATTTTTCGAGCATTTTGTTGTCTTCGGCGTATTTTTTAAGGGTACGAGTTAATCCACGACGGAAACCTGCCAAGTGGGTACCCCCTTCTATGGTGTTGATGTTGTTTACGTACGAGTGGATGTTTTCGGTATATCCCGTATTGTAAATAAGGGCAATTTCTACAGGCGTTTCGCCCTTGTTGGTTTGAACGTGAATAACGTCTTCAAATAATTTATCGCGGGTTTCGTCTAGGTAAAGCACAAACTCTTTCAAACCATCTTTAGAATAGAAGGTTTCGCTTTTTGGCTCGGGATGATCTAAACTTACGCGGTAATCGGTAAGGGTTAAACGAATGCCTGCATTTAAGTATGCCAATTCGCGCAAGCGGTTGGCCAAAATATCGTATTTGTATTCGGTAACGGTAAAGATGCTGCCGTCGGGTTTAAAGGTAACGGTAGTACCGGTGCTATCTGATGTGCCAATTTCGGCAATAGGAGCAAGGGGTTTACCAATGCTGTATTCTTGCATGTAGCGTTTGCCATCGCGGCATACTTCGGCGCGCAAGTAGGTAGAAAGTGCGTTTACGCACGATACACCCACACCATGCAAACCGCCCGACACCTTGTAGCTATCTTTGTTGAACTTACCACCGGCGTGAAGTACGGTCATAACCACCTCTAGGGCAGATTTGCCTTCTTTCTCGTGCATGTCAACGGGAATACCACGGCCGTTGTCTTTTACGGTAATAGAGTTGTCTGCATTGATGCTTACCTCAATGTCGGTACAATACCCGGCAAGTGCTTCGTCAATAGAGTTATCAACCACCTCGTACACCAAGTGATGCAACCCTTTAATACTGATGTCACCAATGTACATGGCAGGACGCATACGAACGGCCTCAAGCCCTTCTAGCACGGTAATACTGCTGGCACCATATTCGCCTGCGTTTAGTTTTTCTTGTTCTTCCATATGTAGTTATTTTCAATATTTTTACAAAAAAAGTACGTCTATATGCGCTTGTTTTCAAAGGGCAAATAACGTACAAATATAGAAAAAATAATTGGGATGCGCAATGATTTTTTCTAGAAAGCTAAATCAAATCACATAATATGACGAATCGACTAATCGATACAATTCGGTCCCTGAGCCTGTCGAAGGGCCCGAATTAATGTTTAGTCGTTTAGGCGCTTCATCTTCCGACTTGGTTTCCGGTCGGGATTTACACATACAAAAACTACAAAATGTGAACTCGCTTCGCTCAAACAACACATTTTGCTTAACGTTTTTGCACATATAAATCTTTTTCCGACCTCCACCAAATGTCGTCA
>JAFOFC010000040.1 GCA_017387515.1 Paludibacteraceae bacterium | reverse complement strand
TCTAGAATCCATTTTAGAAAACAGTGGCTTAGTAAAAGGCCAAAACTATTTTGTACAAGAAAATGTAAAGGACCAGGAAGGCAAAAATTTCCGTCCCGATGTGGTGGTAAAATTTCCAGAGGGTAGGTCTGTGGTAATCGATTCAAAGGTATCGTTAACGGCTTATGCCGATGCCATGGCTGCCGAATCGCAACAGGTTTGTGAGCAACGCATGGCAGCGCATGTGCAAAGTGTGGTAAAACACATAGACGAACTAGCGGCCAAAAAGTACGACGAATTGGTGGCAGATGCCATTGGCTATGTGTTGTTGTTTATTCCCAACGAGGCCGCTTACAGTGCCGCCTTAAAGGCGCGTCCACAACTATCGCAAGAGGCATACAAAAAGCACATCATTCTTATTTCGCCCAGCAACTTGCTCATGACCCTGCAATTGGCCTACAACCTTTGGCAGTACGATAAGCAGACCAAAAACATCGAAAACATTGTTAAAAGTGCTGCTGGTTTGTACGAAAAGGTAGTTCTGTTTACCGAATCGTTCGATAAAATAGGCAGTCAAATACAAGCTTTATCCTCTACTTTTGATACCGCCAAAGGGCAACTTTCCGAAGGCAAGGGCAACGTTCTAGGACGCGTAGAAAAGTTCAAAGAACTAGGCATCAACCCCAAAAAGAACCTTAAACTATCCGAATAAAATTATACCAAAACAAAATCCAACTGCTTCTTTTCTAAATTAGCACGTTGTACCATAATTTGTACCTCGTCTCCAAGTTGGTATTTTTTGCGGCTTTGGCGGCCAATGATGCAGTAATTCTTTTCGTCGTAGGTGTAAAAATCGTCGTCCATATCGCGTAGCGGAACCATGCCCTCGCATTTGTTCGATGTAATTTCTACATATAACCCCCATTCGGTAACGCCCGATATAACCCCATCAAATACCTGTCCTTTTTTATCGGCCATAAATTCTACTTGTTTGTATTTAATAGAGGCGCGTTCTGCCGATGCAGCCACTTGTTCGCGGTCGGAGCAGTGCTCGCACATTTTTTCGTAGGTTTCTTCTTTTACGCTGCTGCCGCCCTGTAAATAGCTAAATAGCAAGCGGTGTACTAGTACGTCAGGGTATCGCCTAATGGGCGATGTAAAGTGGGTGTAGTAATCAAATGCCAACCCGTAGTGCCCAATGTTATCGGTGGTGTATATGGCTTTGGCCATAGAACGTACCGCCAAGGTTTCTACCAGGTTTTGTTCGCGCTTGCCAGCTACATTGTCTAGCAATCGGTTAATAGCGCTCGATATTTCGTTTTTCTTACCCGATGTTTTTAGTTTGTACCCAAATCGGCTAATGAACTGCGAAAAGTTGGCCAATTTGTCTTGGTTAGGTTCATCGTGAATACGATATACAAAGGTTTTGGCTTTGTCGCCTTTTTTTACCTTGCCAATGTGTTCGGCCACGGTTCTGTTGGCCAGCAACATAAACTCTTCTACCAATTTGTTGGCTTCTTTGGCCTCTTTAAAGTAAACGCTTAACGGTTTACCTTGTTCGTCTATGTTAAAACGCACTTCGCTGCGTTCAAACGAAATAGCCCCCGACTTAAAGCGATTCTCCCTTAATTGTACGGCCAAGGCATTCATGGCCAATAATTCTTGGCAGAATTCGCCTTGCTGGGTTTCGATAATGGTTTGTGCCTCTTCGTAGGTAAAACGGCGGTTAGAACAAATAATGGCTTTGGTAATGCGGTAATTCACCACTTCCGCTTTGTCGTTCATCTCAAACAATACCGAATACGTTAGTTTGTCTTCGTTAGGACGTAACGAGCACACCATGTTACACAGTTTTTCGGGCAACATAGGAATGGTTCTATCTACCAAATACACCGAGGTGGCGCGGTCAAAGGCTTCTTTGTCGATGGGGCTGTGTGGGGTAACGTAATGGCTTACATCGGCAATGTGCACCCCAATTTCTACGTTTCCATTGTCTAATTGCTTGTACGATAGTGCATCGTCAAAGTCTTTGGCATCAACTGGGTCGATGGTAAAAGTGGTGGTAGATCGGCAATCTTCGCGACGTTTTATTTCGTCATCGCTAATGGTAACATCAATTTGCTCGGCCAATGCCGTTAATTCTTCGGGATACGAGTAGGGCAATCCGTATTCGGCTAAAATGGCGTGCATTTCGGTGTTGTTTTCGCCAACTTCGCCCAATACATCAATTACCTCGCCAAAAGGATTCTTGGCTTTTTCGGGCCAATCGGTCATCTTTACAAATACCTTTTGGCCATCTTTTGCACCGTTTAATTTGTTATGCGGAATGTAAATATCGTTGCTAAGTAGTCTATTGTCTACCACCACAAACGATACGCCACCCACTATGTTCATTACCCCCACAAAGGTGGTGCGGTTGCGCTCAATAATTTCTACCACTTCGCCCTCGGTTTGGCGTCCACTGCGTTTAGCGTACACCAAAACACGCACCTTGTCGTTTTTCATGGCATGCCCTAGATTTCGGTCGGCAATAAAGATTTTTTCACCCCCGTCATCGGGTATTAAATGGGTCTTACCATTGTTATTTCTGTCGATGGTACCCGTTACATACTTATTAAGTGTAATGGCCTTGTATCGGCCTCTTTCTACCTCTTGAATAATGCCTTGTTGCACAAAGTAGGCCAAAATATGGGGCAACTTGGCCTTGTCGCCAGCCTTGGTAATACCTGCCACAGCCGCCAGTTGTTTGTGGTTAAAGGGGCGGTTTTCAAATTGCAAAATAGCAGGTGCTACTACGTGGATAAGTTCTTTGCGGTCCATAATTACCTCCTTTTTTTCTTTTTAAGGTCAGATTCGTCTAGTTTGTGGGGTTGTTTGTCTTTAAAATCGCCACTTGTTCGTAATAATTCGGGATGGTTTAACAAAAAGTGCAACCCAGTTTCGTAGCCAATCTTATAAATCTCTTGGTATTTGGCAAAATCTAAAATACTGTATTTTTTGCTAGCGTATACATCAACAATGTAGTCGGAGCATGCCCTTCCCTCTACAGAGGTATTCATTACCAATGTGCTCATGGTACGCATTACCGCTTCTTTGATGTTATTAATCGATTTTATTTCGGTATAAGGGTTTACGTCTACAGAAATCAATATATCGCACTTATCTCTAATGGCGCGTGCTGGTAGGTTGTTGGTTACACCGCCGTCTATGTACACCATGCTATCTATTACCACCGACTGAAAAAGTACGGGTATAGACATCGAGGCCAAGGTGTATTTTTGCAACTTATCGCCACGGCTAATAATTTCTCCCTTCGTGGTCATTAAATTGGTAACGGCGCAATAAAAGGGCTTGGGAAGACTGTCAAAACTATTGGTAGGGAGCGTCTTTTCTAGAAAAGATGCGATGTACTTTTTAGAAAAGATCCCCAACTCGCTCGATTTTATATCAAGCGACATAATTTTGCTCTTATGGGTCATCTTGTGGTCAGAAATAAGCTTTAGTATATCTTCTGGGTGGTATCCTGCTGCGTACAAAACGCCCACAATGGCACCCATGCTAGTGCCTGCTACAATGGTAGGCTCAATGCCGTAATCTTCAAAGGCATGCAGTACCCCTAAATGCGCGTAGCCCAAAGCACCGCCTCCGCTTAACGCAATACCCACCTTGTGTTTGCTATCATCTTGCGCATACATAGCAAAGGGACAGAGTATAGCCAATCCCCATAACATCCATTTTTTTAGCAGCTGTTTCATTTTCTCAAGAAAAACTAAATTATTGTACTATCAAAGGTAGAAAAAGTTTTTTTGAGCCTTACTTATTTCCATGTTAAATTTTTATAGCGAGGTAAAATAATTTGTATTTCAGAAAAAAGATGTAATTTCGCAACATAACCCATACGAAGAAATAATATGAAACAAGTAGAAGAACCAGCCGTAGTATATGGCACAACCCTTCCGTCTTTGCAAGATTTGCAGAGCAGTATAGTTAAGCGCATTCAGTGCGAAAAAGACACAAAAATACTATCATTGGTAGATAAATTATTAAATGCAAGCAAGGCAGAAAAGATTAAAGAATTTGTTTACGCAAATTTTCATCCCGACTTTGCCAAAAGTTTAGAAGAACAAAATTTCTTCGTAGAAAGACCTTTCCCACAAGAAGATTTTTTATCGGACAATGAAGTTATAGATCAAGCCGAAGAAAGTCCTATTGCAGATAAAGAAACCGTAGCGTTTGCCTTCTCAAAATGGAACGTGCTATGAGAAAGGTCTATTGGCGCAAAAAAGCTTTGAATGCCTTTCAAATGCAAAAATTTTGGTATATGATAAATAAGGACGAACAATTTGTAGCGTCATACCAAGAAAATATAGAAAAAACAATCACGCAGATTGAGTTTATGCCGTCCATTGGTTTAAGTATAAAAAATCTAGATGGCAGAGCGTATAGAAAAATATTGGCACATCCTAAAACCTATATTTACTATTGGTATGATAATAACGAATTGCATATTCTGGATATTCGTTCGTCAGTGATGAAATAAAAAATATTATCTTTGCATAAATAACAACAATAAAACACAAGAACATATAAAGAAGACTTTTAGATAACATATTTTATTAACTAGCGTTTGCTATTTATTCG
>JAFOFC010000039.1 GCA_017387515.1 Paludibacteraceae bacterium | reverse complement strand
TCAGAAAGTTCTTTCCAACGATAGGTGTGTACGTTTTCTACAATGTCGCATCTTACGCCATCTATACCAAATTCTTCTACCCATGATGCTATCCATGCTATCACGTATTGCGCAGGGCTCCATTTGTGGTCTTTGCGTAGTTTTACCGCCGATGGATTTACCCATGCGTCGTTTTTAATGCCTTCTTTTTTCCATTTTTTCTTTAAGAAATCGGGAATTTTAACGGTTTTGGTGTTTTCGTCTTTAAAATCGGGCATGCCAAACAGGGTGGCTTGCAAGGGGTGATTTTCGTCCCATCCTTCGTTGGGCATGCGTACCCAATCGCGGTTGTACCAACCTTTCCAGTTCAGTCGGTTGGCATAAAAGGTGTCGTAACTCCAGTCTTTGATGTGTTGTGCTGCTTCTTGTTCGGTTAAACCCGTTTTAGCAAAACCATATTGCACAGCATCTAACAAGGTGGGGTAGCCAGGGTCGTTGATGTTGGCGCCAAGCATCACGCGAATGCCTTGTGCGTGAAGCACATCTACCAACTCGCGAAACTCTGCCACAGTGCCATAGTTTTTGTCAATTTGGGTATAGTCCAATGGATAATAACCGTGATACCCATAGTGAGGAAAGTCGTTGATAGCCCCACTACCACTCATCCAACCATGGATTTGCTCATACACATCGGTCATCCACACCACGTCTATGCCAAGGTTTGTGAAATAGCCTTCTTTTGCTTTTTGGGCCATGCCTTTAAAATCGCCTCCATGAAACGTTGCCGCATTGAGCCTTTCGCTGCCGTAGTCGTTGATACGACCATAGTTTATGTCGTTTGTGCTATCGCCGTTGGCAAAACGGTCGGTTATTACAAAATACACGTTGGCATTGCCCCAAGTAAAATTGTCTTGTGCATTTCCTGCAAGAGCCACAAGAAATAGCGAAATGAGTGTAAGAAATGTGTTTTTCATGGTGTTGTGAATTTAAGGGGTGATATAGGTTGGTTTATAGTTTACTCAACAGCCCGTCGCAGGCATCTTCTAATAGTTCGATAACGTGGTAGAAACCATCGCGACCGCCGTAGTAGGGGTCGGGCACGTGGTCGTCGCTGTGGCGGGTGCAGTATTCGGTCATTTGGTGAATCTTTTTGGTCGATTCTACATCGGGAGCACGGTCGTAGAGGTCGTCTATATTGCTGTTATCCATGCCAATAATAAGGTCAAATTTCTCAAAATCGGCCGTTTTTACAGGACGTGAAATGCTATCTACGTTGTAACCACGCTGAAAACCGGCCTCGCGCATGCGGTAATCGGCTCTTTCGCCCTCGTGATACGATAGAATGCCGGCAGAGTCAATGAAAAACTCCTTTTCTCTGCCCAATTCTTGCACTTTTTTCTTCATCACAGCCTCGGCACAAGCCGAACGGCAAATATTGCCTAGGCAAACAAACAGTATTTTTATCATTTTGACATGGTTTTAATTTTCTTGCCCTCGCGACTATAAATGTATAACCATGAACCATTTTCCATGGTAAAAGTATTGGCAGATACAGAAACAATTCTGCCATAAGAATTGCTTAGAACGTTTATTTTCTTGCCGTACATATCATAAATATAGAACCATGAACTCGTTTCAACAATAAAAAAGTCACTTCCCCAGCCAACCAATTTTTTGCTGCTATTAGACATGGTAGTAATCTTTTTACCCTTGTCGTTGTACACGTAAAACCACGAACCAGTATCCTTTATATACGATATGCTTTCTTGAGCATTTAACGCAACGTTAAATCCCATAATTGTCAAAAAAGCTAGAATAATTATTTTTTTCATAAATACATATTTTATACTACCCCTTTTGCAAATATACTAAATTATTTTAAACCCATTGAATGTGCAATAAGTTTCCACAAAGGTAGTAAAAAATTATTTCTCTTATCTTGTGCTTGGTGGATTTATTTATTTTTCTACATTTGTAGGGATAGTAAAACTTTTTAAGTATGAAACAGATTTCGCTTTCTTCCGATTTTTCTATTTCGCAGATGGTGCATGGGCAAATGCGCATTAACGATTGGCACCTTAGCAGCGATCAATTGCTAGGACAGATGAAAGCCATTGCCAGTATGGGCATTGATACGTTCGATAATGCCGATATTTATGGTAATTACACCTGCGAGGCGTTGGTGGGAGGTGCCTTGGCATTAGACCCATCGTTTAGAAACAGCATAAAAATTATTACCAAGTGTGGCATTTGTATTCAGAGCGATAAGTTTCCGCAAAGGCAGATTCAGTTTTACGATTATAGTTACGATTATATAGTGGGGCAGGTAGAAAATTCTTTAAGGAATTTGCGTACCGATCGCATCGATTTACTGCTTTTGCACCGCCCATCGTATTTGCTAAACCCTGCAGAAGTGGCAAGTGCATTTGATAAACTACACGCCGATGGCAAGGTACTTCATTTTGGGGTATCTAACTTTTATGCGCACGATTTTTCGATGCTTCAGTCTTATTGCAATGTGCCACTTATCACCAACCAAATAGAGGTGTCGCCTTATTGTTTAGAGCACCTAGAAAACGGCAATTTGAGTTATCTGCTTGAAAAGCGCATTCGCCCTATGGCTTATTCGCCATTGGCATGGGGTAAACTGGTGCACCCCGATTGTGAAAAGTCGCATCGTATAGTAGCCGAACTAGACCGCGTGGCTAGCGAAATAGGGGTAGATGGCATCGATAAGGTGATTTTTGCCTGGATTGCGCAGCATCCTGCCGGTATTATTCCCATAAACGGCAGTGGCAATTTAGACCGCATAAAACGCAGCATCGAGGCACTTGACATACGCCTTTCTACCGAGCAATGGCAACGCATTTTAGTAGCGTCTAGAGGGGTTAGGTTGCCGTAGGTTTCAAAACTCCCTTGAAAAAGTGTAACGAACTGCGTATTTATCGTTGGAAAAAGTGTCACAAAATCCAAAATCTCCCTTGAAAAAGTGTAACGAACTCTTGATTTATCGTTGGAAAAAGTGTAAACACCCAACAGGCTCAGCCACCGAATTTACTTAAGCCTATTATGGTATAAATTGCTATGCGATTTGATATTTGTGGTACCCGTTACAAAAATAGGGTGGGGTTGTGTCAAAACGTGGTACAGAAGGGGAGAAAAAAAACGACCCGCCGATTTTAGCATTGTTAAGAGGCTTGGCGGGTTCTCGCACTGCAAAGATAGTACAAATTTTTATATCTACAAAAAATGCCGACTGGTTTAGGTTCGGCATTGGGTGAAAAAGAATATTTAAATGGCTCTGCTTTGGGTGATGGAATGGATTGGATGATGCGGAAAATGCCTTCGGTGTCGGCTGTAATCTCTTTGTGTCTTTTCCCATCTTCGCTTGTAAGATGAACTAGGGTACAAATTGTACCCCAATTGGAATTTAACTCAGGGTCTCGACTTTTCATTTTTTTAGATATTGTTTTGGGTCTTTGCTGTCCGTTAGAACTCCCACAACATCTACTACAGAAAAATACCATTTTTCTTGTTCGTCATCCCATACGGTTCTTACTTTTTTGGCTTCAAAAAGTTGAGGGGAGAAAAAATGCTTAGATTGTACCAAAAATTGATACAATTTAGTATATTTGCGTAAAATCATTTATGCTATGAGGTCGAATGCACTTTTTCAGCAATACACGTGGCTGGTTAACTTGCTTATTAGGTATAAAAAGCTTAGTTTGGAAGATATAAACAAGCATTGGTTAAAAACGCACATTAGCGAGGGGCAGCCATTGGCGCGCAGCACGTTTAATAGGCATCGCGAGGCCATTGTTGATACGTTTGGCATTATTATTGAATGCGATAAAAAGGGTGGATTTTCTTACTACATCAGCAACCCCGAGGTGCTAGGCGAAAACTCCATTCAAAATTGGATGTTTTCTACCTTGTCGGTAAATAGTATTTTGTCGGAAAGCAAGGGGGTGCACGATCGTATTCTTTTGGAGCAAATTCCGTCTGATGGGCATAACTTGCACCAGTTTATAATGGCCATGAAGCAGGAATTGTGTGTGCAAGTAGACTATAAAAAGTACGGCGATGACGAGGTTAAAACCATGGTGTTGGCGCCTTATTTTGTAAAGCTGTTTAAAAAACGCTGGTATGCCTTGGTTAAATATACCGAACCCGATGCAAAATTGTTTACCTTGGCTTTTGACCGCATTGTTTCGTTAACCATTTTAGATCAACCTTATGTGTACGATAAGGATTTTGACCCTGCTGGATGGTTTGAACATTGTTATGGCATTGTGCGCAGTGATGATGTTCCTGTTCAAAAAATAGTGATTAGGGCCTTTGGTAGAGAAGCAAATTACCTGCGCGATTTGCCTTTTCATGCATCGCAAAAAGAGGTGAATACCACGCCCGATTTTGCCGATTTTGAACTGTTTTTAAGCCCAACGGCCGATTTTTATACGCCGTTATTATCTAGAGGTGCAGCCATTAAAATTTTAGAACCCTTATGGTTAGCCAACGAAATGAAACAGCAACACCTATCTGCTGCCCAATTATACGACTAAACAACTCACCGCATCACCAAAAACATGCCTTACCCTATAGAAAATAAACTAGTAATAGCCGTAGCATCCAGCGCTTTGTTTAACTTAGAAGAATCCGATAAAGTTTTTCGTGAACAAGGCGAATCGGCCTATCGTGCCTATCAAGAAGCCAATATAGATGTGCCTTTTAAAAAGGGCGTGGCTTTTCCTTTTATTAAGCGTTTGCTTTCGCTTAACGATGCATTCCCCGATGAGCAACCAGTAGAGGTGGTTTTGCTTTCTAAAAATAGTCCCGAAACGGGCGAGCGTGCTTTCCGTTCCATCAAGCATTATGGATTGGATATGTGTAGGGCTTGCTTTACCACGGGAATGCAAAATTTTCAGTATTTGCCCGCGTTTAATGCTGCGTTGTTTTTATCGGCCAATACAGACGATGTAAAAGCAGCCTTACAAGCAGGGTATGCTGCGGGTAGGGTGTTGCCTACCAAATATGTAGACGATAATGATACCGATAAGCAGCTACGTCTTGCTTTTGACTTTGATGGGGTATTGGCTAGCGATGAGTCGGAAAAAATCTACAAAACATCGGGCGATATCAACGAATTTTATAGCCACGAGGTGGCACATGCTACCGAGGCGTTGCAGTTAGGCCCAGTGGGGGTATTGCTGCAAAAAATATCGGCTTTTCAACAATTAGAAAAACAACGTGCTGCCACCGATGCCTCTTACCATCGTATTTTAAAAACGGCCATTGTAACGGCGCGCAGTGCACCTGCACACCAAAGGGTAATTGCCTCGTTAAAAGCGTGGGGAGTAGAGGTAGACGATGCTTTCTTTTTGGGCGGCATAGAAAAGGCTCGCATTTTAAATATTATGAAACCGCATATTTTCTTTGACGATCAGATGACTCACTTTGAGGGCATCGAGAACGTGCCTGCGGTACACATTCCTTTTGGTATTGCCAATGTGTAAAAGCAATACGCAAAATAAATTTGTTAGGTAAGTGATTATTTTGTTACATTTGCACTCAAAATTTTAATAATATCAAGTTTTATGGAAAATAAATTGAAAGAAATGGGCGGAAAATCAGTTTCGTTCCTACAAGATTTTAAAGCCTTCGCCATGAAAGGCAACGTAGTAGATATGGCTGTTGGTGTTATCATCGGTGGTGCTTTTGGTAAAATTGTTACCTCTTTGGTAAACGACGTAGTTATGCCTCTAATTGGTTTGGCTGTTGGTGGCATCGACTTTAAAGACCTTAAAGTAATGTTGAGCGACGAAGTGCTTAACGAAGCTGGCGAAGTGGTTAAAGCTGCTACCTACATGACTTATGGTAACTTCTTGCAAGTAACTTTCGACTTCCTTATCATTGCGTTCTGTATTTTTATGGTAATCCGCATGATTGGTAAAATGTCTCGTAAAAAAGAAGCAGAAGCTGCTGCTGCACCTGCTCCAGCACCTGCACCTGCTCCAGAACCAGAACCAACCAAAGAAGAATTGTTGCTTGCCGAAATTCGCGACTTGTTGAAAGACAAAAAATAATTTTAAGCACGATACACATAAAAAAATCTCAACCATACGGTTGAGATTTTTTTTATTAAGTCGCTTCGCTCCTCACTCCTAACTATATCGCAAATAATCCACCACATACACCTTGTCGCGCTCTGATAGGGTGATGCAGGCGTTTTCTAACTGCTCGGCCAATTGGTCGTGTGGGAAAAGCGCGTAGCGTTCCAATGCTGCTTTTTTGTCGCCAGTAGCCCAAAGGCAGTGCGCCATGTACAAGTGGTAGTAAATGCTTTTGCTCATATCGCTTTGCAAAAACTCTATTTTGTAAAAGGCATTAAGGGCTTTTTTGTAATCGCCCAATTCGGCATGGCAAACCCCTATATTAAAAATAACGTTTAGGTCGTCGGGTTTTATAAGGTCTACTTGCTCGTAATAAAAAAGTGCTTTTTCGTATTCTTTTAGCATTCTATGGCAGTATGCCAATTTTCGGTATGTCCAAATATCTGCATTGTCAAGTAAATCGGCCTTTTCGTAATATTGGATGGCTTGCGCATATTGCTCGTTTTTTTGGTAGCAGTAGCCCAATTTTTGGTACAATTGGTTGCTGGTTGCACCTTGCTCTTTGCTTTTAAGGTAAGCCGTTAGGGCACTGTTGTATTGTTCTTTGGCAAAGAAAAAGTCGGCTAGTTGGGCAATGAATTTACCTTCGGGGTTAAGAAAACGGAAAAACGAGGTTTCGTGTACGTTTACATCCAGCAAAAACGGATTGGTAAAAAACTCTTTGCTACTGCACAGTGTATAAAAACGATACAAGTCTTGCAAATACAAGTTGCTAATAACCTGCGACGATGGTTTCTCAATGTCTTTTATCTGTTCGTCGCCCATTTTAATTTGCTCTACCATCGATTTTCGGTAATCGGACGGAATCATCTGCAAGTTAAAACAGAACGAATATTTGTCGGAATCGCACAAAAAGTGCGTTAGGCTAAGTAACTTATCTAACCCGTTGGTAGAGTTAGGCTCTTTTATGTCGGGCCCTTTTTCCCTGTCGGTCAACAACACGTCGACAGGCTCAGGGACCGACATAGAAGCAAACAACTCTTTTAGCGATTCGTGTGCTGTATTAAACGGCAATAGCCAGTTTTCGAATGGCGCAAAGAAAGGGTACATTTTCATGTGCGCAAAGGTGCTGAGGTTGATGTCAGACCCATCGCGTTGCATTTGAGCGTAACTTTCTATTTTGTCTTGAATGCCGCTGTCTTCTAGCATTTCTTGCCAATTGTGCTGCTCATCTTCGTAATGATCGGTATCGAACGAGGTGTCCGATGTAATTTCTTTGTGTATTTGTGGAGCAATTTTGGTAATGGTAGGCAAGATATTTTGCTGGATGTCTTGGGTAATCTTATCGGTTTCTTTGCTTCTAATTAATTGCTTAACAATGTTTTGAGCATTCGATACCATGGCCTCGTCGTCCATTAGTTCTTGTAATTGGTTGTTAATGGACGGATATAGACTGTACCTATCTTTGTATAGCAACAAGCAAATAATAACACCGGTAAGGGCGCGCATGGCGGTTTCGGTGTGGGGGCTTTGGCAAAAACGGAACAAGCACTTTAGTTTGTTTTCGTCAAACAGTTCGATGCAGTTAAGCGTAATGGCAGCCACTACCCATGCGGTAGTGTGCTTATCGCCGTTTTTGTTTAGTTCTGTGGCCTCTTGTACCAATTGGGTGGTGTAGCGTTTAGGCTCCCAGTAGTGCTGAAACGTTGGGTTGGTGGCCATGGGACGAACCATGCGGTCGGCAATTAAATCGTCGGTAAGTTCGTACGTTTGTTTTAGTAAACGCCTAAAAATAGCATCGCGTTCGGGGTCTACACCATCGCCTGCCCAGTGTTGAAGCAAACGTTGGTAGTTTTCTTGAATGGATGCTAATTTTTCGTTGGGGGTGCCTTTGGTAAGCAACGATAATTGCGCCAACGCTCGACCAAGGGTTTGCTTGGCAAGCGAGGCGTAAATAATCTTTTTTATTTCGGCATTTGATTGTGCCATACTACTTTATTACTGTGCGTTGGCGCTTAAGAAAGCTTTAAAATCGTCAAATTCTTTGCTTAGCTCTACACTTTGTTTGGTGCCACGCATAAAGGCTTGTAGTTTTTCTGGAATGGCTACTTTTTCGCCAATGATGTTTTCTACCGTGCTTAAGAATTTAGCAGGGTGGGCGGTTTCAAGGAAAATACCCGTTTCGCCTTCGTGCAACATGTCTTTAAGGGCTTGGTAGCCGCATGCGCCGTGTGGGTCTAGCAAGTAGCCTGTTTGTTTGTAACAAGCTTGAATGGTTTCGGTAATGTCTTCGTCGGTATAACGTGCACCGCCAATTTCGGCACAAATGGCTTTGTGTTCGTGGCCGTACAAGTCTAGCACACGTGCAAAGTTGCTAGGGTCGCCTACGTCCATGGCGTTAGCAAGGGTAGCAACCGATGGGCGTGGGTTGTATTGACCTGTTTTTAGGTATTCCAAGAAAATATCGTTGCGGTTGTTGGCTGCAATAAATCGTTTAATAGGCAAGCCCATTTTTTTGCCAAACAAACCGGCTGTGATGTTACCAAAGTTACCACTAGGTACGCAAATTACTGCATTATCGGCTTTGCCTAATTTTTTAAGTTGGGCGTATGCGTAAAAATAGTAGAACGATTGGGGCAAGAAACGCGCTACGTTAATAGAGTTGGCCGATGTAAGTTTTAGTTGGGCGTTTAGATCGGCGTCCATAAAGGCGGTTTTAACCAAGCGTTGGCAATCGTCAAAAGTACCATCTACCTCTATGGCAGTAATGTTTTGGCCCAAGGTGGTAAATTGGCATTCTTGAATAGCACTTACCAATCCTTTGGGGTATAGTACGTACACATGAATACCTTCTACACCCAAAAATCCGTTGGCTACGGCACTGCCGGTATCGCCCGATGTGGCTACCAATACATTTACATTGCCTTTTTGACCTTCTTTTTGGATAAAGTAACCCAATAGGCGCGACATAAAGCGGCCGCCTACGTCTTTAAATGCCAAGGTAGGACCGTGGAAAAGTTCCAAGCTGTAAATGTTCTCGGTTACTTTTACCAATGGGGCATTGAAACTAAGGGTATCGTACACAATTTTTTTAAGGGCATCAGCCTCTACATCTTCGCCAAAGAAAGCATCGGCTACGGTGTAGGCAATTTCTTGAAACGATAGGTTTTCGATATTTTCAAAGAACGATGCTGGTAGTTGTTTAATTACGTCGGGCATAAATAGGCCTTTGTCGTCGGCCAATCCTTTTACTACGGCATCTTTTAGGCTAACGCCTTTTACTTGCTGGTTAGTACTGTAATAGTTCATGGTATATAATGTTTATTTTTTGTCGAATAATAGTTGCATAAATTCATCGTCCGATATGGCTCCAAAGGCACCTTGTTGTGCCGCTTGCTCATCGTACACTTGCACGCTATCGCCTGCTTGTGTTGGGTTGTAAATGATGAAAGGCACTGGGGCATTGGTATGCGTTTTAATGGCACAGGGCGTTGGATGGTCGGGCAAAATAGCAATGGTAACGGGTTCGTCCCATGCCGAAACAGCATCATAAATGGGTTTTACAATGCGGCTGTCTAGGTATTCAATGGTTTTTACCTTTA
>JAFOFC010000038.1 GCA_017387515.1 Paludibacteraceae bacterium | reverse complement strand
GTTATCGCCCATATGCTTGACAGAACCACTTGTATGCTCCAAATTACCATAAAAAATAAATTCTTTTTCAGTAGGGCATTTTCCGTTATCCGCTACAAGAAAAGCAGAAGCATCCAAATCAAAATCCGCACCTGAATCGAACGCATTTACATCCCAACCCAAGCCTACCATAATATTTTTTAAACCTGGATTTCCTTTTGTTAAGTCTACTTTTTGTCCTTTAGAAAGATTAATTGGCATAATAATTACCTCCTATCATTTTGTTTAAATTATTTATTGCCATATTTATGTGATTATTTGTTAGGCATATTATACATTTTATTAAATTCTGATTTAAAACCGCAAAGATTACATTCTATATATTCTATCAAAGGAACGCACAAGCCAATTAATATTGAAAAGAAGGAAGAGTTTATTATACAACAAGAAACAATTCAATTAAGACTTGCTCCAACTACCCAATTAGAGTTTAATTTCGATACTCAAACAGAAGAAAATATAATTGCATTATTTGCCAAAGGAAGTAAAGGATATATTTTAGCAGATAGTGTAAATTACATAGATAATCAACATTGGTATTATGTTGAATTAGTCGATTTGCCAGTTTTTAAGACTCATTTTTGGGATTATGAGAATAATGACTCTACTAATATTTCGTTTATAGGATGGATTGATATGTATTAGTAATCAATTAACAGACCATTACTAGGTGCGCGCAAACTGACACTATTTATTATGAAAACATCGTTCGTGAATCTTCTGGTTACGAACAACGCTCTTATAACTACTTAGATAATAAAACCATTCCATTCGATTATGAAAACTAAAAATATTTTTCTAATTCTTTTTTTTGTTATAATTAGTATTTGCACTTCTTGTAGAAAATATAATTCAAGTAACCATATTCATTCCATGTTATACGAAACAGGATTATACCCTGTTTATTTGCCGATTCTAAACAACTCAGATACAATTTGGTGTTTAGTGCAATCTGGTGATGAAATTATTGAAACTTTATCTGAAGAAGATTTAAATAATATTGCTGAATACAATAAAGACATTACTTTAACGAATGATTTAGCAGAAGAAATATTAAATTATAAAGTTATTCCAGATAATGAGATAGAACAATTTTATAATCTACATGGTATAGATAAAACAATCGAAACATACGATATTAATAATTTGAAACTTGAACAAATTATATATATAGGTCTAATTTGTTGGTGGAATAATATTTATATATATTACGGATGTGAAGATGCTAAATGGCATTACATTTATTAAACAAAAAATATTTAAGCTAAGGAATTTCAATTGTATCTTTTGTATTGCAAATGATGAAATTATTAATACAGATAGTATATATGAAGAATATAAATAATTTTAGTTGTAAAATACTTTATCTTACCTTAGTTTTAATGACAATTTCCTGTAATGACTCTACAATAAAATATTATTCAACAGGAGAAGTTAAGAGTAAAATTATATTTGTGACAGATTCTACATCTTATTTCACTGAATTTTATCGAAATGGTAATATTTCAAAAGAGGGTGTTTTGTTTAATGATTCATTATATGATGGGGAATGGACTGAATATTATTCTGACGGAACAATTAAATGGATCGGCGAATATAATAAAGGAAGAAGAGTAATCGGAAGTAAACTGGATTTAATTTCGTGGAAAGATAATAATTTAGAACTACATACTGATTTAGAGCATTCTAAATATAATTTAAATGATACTTGTTATTTTAGAGTTATAATAAATGATGTACATCCAGATTTTTATGAGATATGTATTGCTAATAAGATGAATAAGCCTAATATTGAATTAGTAAACAAGTTAACTAACATAGAAGAACCTTTACCATTCTATTTTGAATTAAAGAAAGAATACATACAATATGAAGATGCAAATAAACCATATATTGAAATGGTAATATTTTTCCCTAATCTTGATGGGCAATTAGTTGTAGGTGGAAGTAACTACAACTCCATTAAGTTATACTTAAAAGAAGACATCATAGGTAATTGAAATTTCATAAACAAATAAAAGTCAGTGCATTACCTTTTTGTTGAGCATATTGATTCGCCGATTTATCGATTCGTCGCAAAAAAAAAGAGCCCTGAGGCTCTTTTTTTACATTACTTGTACTCCGTTAGTCACTTTATCCGATGGACTAATTACCACCAAACGTCCGTCTGCGTCTTCGGCACTAAGTATCATGCCTTGGCTTTCGATGCCTTTTAGTTTACGGGGTGGGAAGTTGGCAATAAAGCAAACTTGTTTACCTACCAAATCTTCGGGGTTGTAGTATTTGGCAATGCCCGATACAATGGTGCGGGTGCCCATGCCGTCTTCTATTTTAAATTGAAGCAACTTGTCGGCTTTGGGAACTTTTTGGCATTCTAGTACGGTGCCTACACGAATATCTAACTTCATAAAGTCGTCGAAGGTGGTTGCTTCTTTTACTGCAGCAGGTTGGTAGGCTTGTTTCTCGTTTTCTACCTTGATGGTTGCTAATCGATTAATTTGAGCATCGATAGCGGCATCTTCAATCTTTTCGAACAACAACTCGGCAGGAGCAATGGTGCTACCAGTAGCCAATAAATCTAGGCTGCCCAAGTTTTCCCAATTCCATGTTTCTAGTTGCAACAAACCGCGTAATTTAGCCGAGCTAAAGGGCAAGAAAGGTTCAAAGGCAATGGATAGGTTGGCCGAAATTTGAAGCGCAATGTTCAAAATGGTACCTACGCGCTCCATATCGGTTTTGGCCAATTTCCAGGGTTCGGTATCGGCTAGGTATTTGTTACCGATGCGAGCTAGGTTCATGGCTTCTTTTTGCGCTTCGCGGAATTTAAAGTTGTTAAGTAGTTGCTCTACTTGTTCTTTTACGCCTTTAAATTCTTGCAGGGTAGCCTGGTCGTACTCGGTAAGGGCAGCACGTGCAGGAACTTTTCCTTCAAAATACTTGTGGGTAAGCACCAAGGTGCGGTTTACAAAGTTGCCGTAAATGGCCACTAACTCGTTGTTGTTGCGGGCTTGGAAGTCTTTCCAAGTAAAGTCGTTGTCTTTGGTTTCGGGCGCATTGGCGGTAAGAACATAACGTAGTACGTCTTGTTTGCCAGGGAAATCTACTAAATATTCGTGCAACCAAACTGCCCAGTTGCGCGAGGTAGAAATTTTATCGCCTTCAAGGTTTAAGAACTCGTTAGAAGGTACGTTATCGGGCAAAATGTAAGAACCTTCTGCTTTTAGCATAGCAGGGAATACAATGCAGTGGAATACAATGTTGTCTTTGCCAATAAAGTGTACCAAGCGGGTTTCGGGGTCTTTCCACCAGGTTTCCCAGGTGTCGGGCAATAATTCTTTGGTGTTAGAAATGTAACCAATGGGGGCATCGAACCATACGTAAAGAACTTTGCCTTCGGCACCTTCTACAGGCACAGGAATACCCCAATCCAAGTCGCGGCTAACGGCACGGGGTTGCAAGCCCATATCTAACCAGCTTTTGCATTGACCGTATACGTTGGGACGCCATTCTTTGTGGTTTTCTAGGATCCATTCGCGTAGCCAAGGTTCGTGTTTGTCTAGGGGTAAGTACCAGTGTTTGGTTTTTTTCAACACAGGTGCGCTACCGCTAATGGCCGATTTGGGGTTAATCAAATCAAGGGGCGAAAGCGAAGTGCCACATTTTTCGCATTGGTCGCCGTAGGCTCCTTCTGCGTGGCAGTGAGGACATTCACCTGTAATATAACGGTCGGCCAAAAATTGTTTGGCTTCTTCGTCGTAATATTGTTCGCTTTCTTTTTCAATAAATTCGCCCTTGTCGTATAGTTTTTTGAAAAAGTCTGAAGCTACGCCGTGGTGGGTTTTGCTGGATGTGCGCGAATACACATCGAACGAAATACCAAACTCTTTAAACGAGTCTTTAATAAGGGTATGGTAGCGGTCTACAATATCTTGAGGGGTAACGCCTTCTTTGCGGGCTTTGATGGTAATGGGTACGCCGTGTTCGTCAGAACCACCAATAAATAATACCTCTTCGCCTTTTAGGCGTAGGTAGCGTACGTAAATGTCGGCAGGAACGTATACACCTGCCAAGTGGCCAATATGAACGGGGCCATTGGCGTAAGGAAGCGCCGATGTAACCGTTGTTCTTTTAAATTGTTTCGTCATAAAAAATACATTTTTTATAGTGTAATTTGCAAAAGTACAAAATAAACGTCAAAAGTCAAAAAGTCCAACAACACTTTTGCTTAACGCCTCAACCTCAATTCGGTCCCTGAGCCTGTCGAGTTTCTTGAGCAGCGAGAGCAGAAGCAATGCTTGCATTGATTATGCCGAGTCGCAAAAGAAATATTAAAGGGCCCGAACCACTGCCTCTTCTTGTCGGCGATTCATTCAAAGCCTACGCTCTTCGCGGCATTTTTGCTATTCCTTGCTAAAAATGCGATGCCGCTTCGCTTTCTTGACGCATTTTCTTAACGCTCGTCATACGCAAAAATGTATCTCCGCTCAATCACGATGTCTTTTCATTGAATCGCCTAAACGACTAAACGACTAAACGCCTAAACGTCGATTCGTCAATCTTTTAATATTCTTTATACATAAATAAACAAAAGTTATCTATATGAACGTTATTTTTGCTATTGTAAACATAAATTGATGAATATGAAAAAACAAGTTTTAATGCTAATGGCAGCTCTTATGATGGGCTCATTAGCAATACATGCGGCCGAAAGGGTAATACCCTTTGAACAATTGCCTCAAAATGCGCAAGTTTTTACACGTACTTATTTTAAGGCAGAAGATCCCTTGTATCGCCAAGCATACGTAACTTACGATCCCGAATTATTCGATTCATCGTATATGGTGGTATTTACCAACGGAGATGGCCTTGAATTTAATAAGGATGGCGAGTGGAAAGACTATGAATGTACACAATGTTTTGTTCCTGACGAAGTTATCCCTGCTACCATCCAAGCCTATTTATCTGCTAATATGGCTGGTCAACGTGTAAAGAAAATAGAAAGGAATCGTCGTAGTTACGATGTTAAATTAGATAGTGGCCTTGAACTAGAATTTGATCTTAAAGGAAATCTAATAGAACTAGACGACTAATATGGATATCTTATTTATTACATTAGGTGCTTTTTGTGTTTTAATAGGCATAGCAGGCTCTATTATCCCGATGTTGCCAGGGACTCCTATCTCTTATGTGGGGATGTTGCTGTTGTTGCTGGTAGATGGATGTACTTATTCGGCAACTTATTTGTTAATCATGCTTGGCATGGTTATTTTGCAGCAGGTGTTTAATTATTACATTCCAATATGGGGTGTAAAAAAATATGGCGGTTCGGCATACGGGCAGTGGGGTGGCGTTTTAGGCCTAATAATTGGTTTGTTCTTTGCTCCGTGGGGTATCTTTTTAGGTCCTTTTGTAGGGGCGGTTGTAGGCGAACTAATTGCTGGTAAATCTACCGAAGATAGCTTAAAAGCAGGTTTTGGCTCGTTTGTCGGTAATATGCTAACCATTGTATTTGGGTTAGTATTATCGGGCGTAATGGCCTATAGCTTCTTTGCCGAAGTGTTTAGAATCTATTGTAATTAGTAGTGTTATTTTTTGATAGAACGCCACAGTGAGAGTAACTTGCTGTGGCTTTTTTGTATATGAAAGAATGGAACGTGCGTAGCACCAAACGATTGGTTGCGCAAGGCGTTTCCTTGAATCATGCTGCCTTCAAAATCGTAGTGCAGGGTTTTTCCTTGTAAAAAAAGAATGGCTTCCCATATAAGCAGGGTAGTAGCGCCTTTGTTGTAAGCGTAATCGGTGTTGAGTGCCAATATCATGTTGTAGGCATAGGTGGCATCCCATACTAGCCATAGGGCAGCTTGTAGGTTGTTTTGATGGTCTAATAGGGCGATGATTTGACCTTGGTTGCGCTGTTCTGCTGCCCGATGAAGTTGTTCAAAAGTGGTATACGAGTATAGTATTTTTCTGCCTCGTTTTTGCAAGCATTGCTGGTAAAAAGAATAGAATTCTTTGGGCGAAATGTCAAACGATAAGCTATACTTATCGGCTAGTTTTTTGGCATGTCGTATCCTTTTGTCGGGTGACATACCTTCCCAAATGGCTTGGGTGTTAGCGATGTTTTCTATTAGGTATGTGTAGCGGGTAGTTTGCTGGTACTTGTTCCAATAAAATGGTTGGTGATAGGTTTGGCTATGGTGAAAATTTTGTTCTAAAAAATCAAACCCTCTTTTTTCTAGTTGTTCTATAAAATAATTGTAGGCTTTATTTTGGAACGAATAGCGTTGCTCTTGTTTTAACGATTCGGGGTAAAACAAAAAGGGTCCTGCATATTGGGTAAGTTGGGGTTGTACAATAAGGGTTTTGCCCCATTTTTTTGTATATGAGTAGACGTAAAAACCCGCCATGTGGTTTTTATGCTCAAATAAAATAACATCCCAAGGTAGGTGGGTAGCATCTAACCACCATGCTTGCATAAACAGTGGAATGTCGTGATGTTGCTCGCAAAGTTGACGATATGTTTCTTTGTTACTCATTGCTGCAAAAATAAACTATTTTGTGTACTTTTGTGGCAAATATCTTTCTTAATTTGTATTTACGATGAAAACTTATTTTGTCAGCCTGTTTAGGTTGTTGTTTCCTAGGCTATGCGTAGGTTGTGGAAAACCTTTGGTAGCGTTAGAAAATACCGTGTGTCTTAATTGCTTATATACCTTACCCAGAACGCATTACGAAACCGAAAAGGACCACCCTGTTGAACAACTTTTTTGGGGCAAGCTGCCCATTGAGCGTGCTATGGCTTGGTGTCATTTTGTAAAAGGCGGAAAATTACAAACCTTGTTGCATGCGCTTAAATACCATCATCGGCCCGATGTAGGGGTAGTGTTGGGCAGGCAAATGGCTTTGGAGTGCATGTCTTGGCTTAGTGATGTAGAGGTGATCGTTCCCGTTCCGTTGCATATTAGCAGGCAGCAACATAGGGGCTATAATCAAGCTGCTTGCATAGCCAGCGGCATATCGCAGGTAATAGGAGTAGACGTATGCACCCATGTTTTGGCGCGTACGGTTGCCACAAGTACGCAAACACGCATGCGGGTGTTTGAGAGGCATCAAAATACACAAGGTATATTTGCTGTACAGCAGCCAGAGGTGTTAGCCCATAAACAGGTGCTGTTGGTAGACGATGTAATTACCACAGGTGCTACGTTGTTAGCAGCGGCGCAGGCTTTAAAAGAAGAAATTCCAACTTGTAAAATTAGTATAGCCACGTTGGCGGTGGCATCGGCTTAATATGAAACAAATTTATTTACCATCGGTGGGTTCTACCAATGCTTGGATGCAAGAAAATTTGATGCACCAAACATGGGACGAAGGTACATTGGTTTATACCGATTATCAAACCAATGGAAGGGGGCAATTAACCAATACCTGGGAGTCGGAGGTGGGTAAAAATATCCTGATGAGTATGTATTTTGCCCCATTGTGGTTGCCCATAAGAGACCAATTTGTGCTTTCGCAAGCGGTGGCATTGGGGGTAGTTGATTTTTTGAGGCAGTACGCCGATGGCTTTCAAATAAAATGGCCTAACGATATTTATTGGAAACATCAAAAAATTGCGGGTATTTTAATTGAACAAAATTTAGTAGGGGGTAGCATTGCCTCGTCGATAGTAGGCATTGGATTAAATATTAACCAAAACGTTTTTTTGAGCGATGCTCCTAATCCTGTGTCGTTGTATCAAATTATAGGAGAAGAATTGCCCTTGCAAGAGGTGTTGCAGCAATTGCAAAAATCCTTGGTAAAAAGGTATCAACAGGCAAAAAGCCAGCCCACTAACATCCAAGCAGATTATGCCTCTGTTTTGTACCTAAACGGCAAATGGGCGTATTATAAAGATGATAACGGCGAGTTTGAAGGATGCATAACATACGTAGAACCGCGTGGCTATTTGCACATGGTTGATAAAGCCCATGTAGAACGTAAATATGCTTTTAAAGAAGTGCAATTTTTGCTAAATAAAAATTTGCAGGATTCCATTTAGACCATTACTTTTGCTCTTAATGAAAAAGGTGTTGCTATTTTTTAGATCGAATACATTTAAGTGCCTATTTGTGGTAATTGTATTTTTGGTGGCTATGTTTACAAGTCGTGAACATAACCTGCAAACACGTATAAAAAATGCCATTACCATACGCGAGTTGAAACAAGAAATAGAATATTACAAGGATAAATCAGAAAAGAGTAAACAGCGTTTACAAGAGTTAAAATCGGACAAAGAAGACTTAGAAAAATTTGCGCGCGAGCGTTACCGCATGCATGCCCCAGACGAAGATGTGTATGTGGTAGAATACGAATAATATGCCTTGTCTATTCTTTTTACTTTCTACTTTTTACTTTCTACTAAATATTTAGTACTTTTGCACCATTAAATAGAACATAAATGGCAAAAGAACTTACATCCAGAGCAGAAAACTACGCTCAATGGTACAACGATTTAGTAATTAAAGCAGATTTGGCCGAAAATTCGGCAGTACGTGGTTGCATGGTTATTAAACCTTATGGCTATGCTATTTGGGAAAAAATGCAACGTGAGTTGGACAACCGTTTTAAAGAAACGGGCCACGTAAATGCTTATTTCCCTTTGTTTATCCCTAAATCTTTTTTAAGCAAAGAGGCCGATCACGTAGAAGGCTTTGCAAAAGAATGTGCCGTAGTAACTCACTATAGACTTAAAAACAATCCCGATGGCAGTGGTGTGGTAGTTGACCCAGCTGCTAAGTTAGAAGAAGAACTAATTGTTCGTCCTACTTCAGAAACCATCATTTGGAATACCTACAAAAATTGGATTCACTCGTACCGCGATCTTCCTATTTTGTGTAACCAATGGGCAAACGTAGTGCGTTGGGAAATGCGTACCCGTTTGTTTTTGCGTACAGCAGAGTTCTTGTGGCAAGAAGGTCACACCGCTCACGCTACCAAAGAAGAAGCTTTAGAAGAAACCACTAAAATGCTAAACGTGTATGCCGATTTTGCCGAAAACGTAATGGCAGTGCCTGTGGTAAAAGGGGTAAAAACCGCCAACGAACGTTTTGCTGGTGCGTTAGAAACCTTCTGTATCGAGGCTTTGATGCAAGACGGAAAAGCCTTGCAAGCGGGTACATCGCACTTCTTGGGTCAAAACTTTGCTAAAGCATTCGATGTAACCTTTATGAATAAAGAAAACAAACAAGAATTGGTATGGGCTACATCGTGGGGTGTTTCTACCCGTTTAATGGGCGCGCTTATTATGTCGCACTCGGACGATAATGGTTTGGTACTTCCTCCAGCCTTGGCTCCTTTCCAAGTGGTGATTGTGCCTATCTACAAAAACCAAGAACAATTGGATGCCATCAACGCTAAAGTGGACGAGTTAACCGCTCAACTTAAAGCAGCAGGCATTAGCTTTAAATACGATAACGACGATAGCAAAAAACCAGGTTGGAAGTTTGCTGAATACGAGCTAAAAGGCGTTCCTGTGCGTTTGGCCATGGGTGCTCGCGATTTAGAAAACAATACCGTTGAGGTGGCTCGTCGCGATACCCTTACCAAGGAAACCGTATCGTTCGATAATTTAACCGCTTACATCAAAGATTTGTTGGATGCTATTCAAAGGAATATCTATCAAAAAGCATTGGATTATCGTGCATCGGTTACCCGCGAGGTTAATTCGTACGAAGAATTTAAGGTAGAAATAGAAAAAGGCGGTTTCTTGTTATGTCACTGGGATGGCACCCCCGAAACCGAAGAAAAAATCAAAGAAGAAACCAAAGCAACCATCCGTTGTATTCCATTGGATGGCGATACTACTCCTGGTGTTTGTATGGTAACTGGTAAACCATCTAAACAAAGGGTAGTATTTGCTAGAGCATACTAAGACATGTAAATTGGGCATAAAAGCAGCTCTTCAGAACAACAAGCGTGAGGTAAAAGATGTGTTTTACCTCATCGCCTTACAGGGACTAACGTACGTAGTCCCTTTGTTGGTTTTACCCTACCTAATGAAAGTGCTGGGTGCCGAAAAGTTTGGCTATATAGGGTTTGCCCAATCTATTTGCACATACTTGATGATTTTGGTAGATTTTGGGTTTAATTTATCGGCTACCAAAAAAATTGCCTTGGTTAGAGAAAATGCCGAAAAGCGTAACCAGGTTTTTGCCGAAACGGTGATTGCTAAAACATTATTGTTATTAGGTGCTGCTGTAGTGTTGTTTATAGTGGGGTTGATTCCAGCTTATGCCATTTACAGAGAAACCATGTGGATTATGTTTTTAATGGTGGTTTCTAATGCCTACTTATTTGTTTTCTTGTTTCAAGGCATGGGCTATATAAAGTGGGTAACTGTGGTAAATGCCGTGGCTAAATTGTCGGTATTGCCGTTGGTTTTCTTCTTGGTAAAAGGGCCAGACGATTATTTGCTGGCAGCCTTTATACAAGCCATGGTGTATGTGGTGGCAACCGCTCTTTCGTGGGTGGTTGTATGTTATAAACGATGGGTGTCTTTTGTTAAAGTGGGTTGGGAAGCAGTAAAAGCTGCTTTTTGTCAAAGTTTTCCGTTGTTTGTTTCTACGGCTGCCACCAGTGTATATGTGGCATGTTATGTGGTTATTTTAGGTTACTTTGTAGAACCTAGTCAGGTAGGGCAGTATGCTGCCGTAGAGAAAATAATGCGTGCCTTATGTTATTTGTTGTTGACTCCTATTTTACAAGTGATGTATCCGTATATAAGCAGGCTGGGGGCCAACGATAGCGTGCAAGCGCAAAAAATTATGCGGTATACCCTATGGGTGGTGTTGCTATTTATGGTAGCGGCTACGGTGTTTATGTTGGTAGTTCCATCGTATTTTATACAGTACATAGGCGATTCGTATGTTGGCACCGAAAAAGTATTTTATGTAATGGCCTTTGCTCCGCTGTTTATTGGTGTAGGGGGTGTGTTGGGGCAGTTAGGTTTGCTGGCATTGGGCAACGAATCGGATAAAAAGAAATTTAGGAACGTTTATTTATTGGCTACAGCCATTTCGATAATAGCTATTTTAGTGTTCCCCTTGTTGGCAGGTATAGAAGGTGCCGCCATGGCTTTGCTGTTAACCGAGGTAATTGTGTGTGGTGGAATGATGTTTTATGGGGGTAGATTTTTGCGGATAAAGGCCTAATGAGTTTAATTGTTGCCATATTGATTTTTTTATTTGCTATGTCGTGCGTAAATGTGTTATTGCATGATAGGCAGCCAGTATGCAATCAATTGTATAAAGTAGCCTTTTTTGTTACGGCCTTTTTATTTGCTATCAAATATTATTATGGTGCAGATATTTCTTTTTATGTGCCCATGTATGATAGTTTGCCCACACCCTGGGGAATATTGCAAGGAGAGGTGTCCAAACCCATGTTTGAAATAGGGTATGCCTTTTTTTGTAGTGTACTTAAATGGTTAGGAATATCGTATTGGGGGATGACAGCTGTGGTAACCTGCGTATATTTTTATGCTGTTTATCAGTTGTTTAAATGGATACCATCGTACAAGACAGTGGCCCTTTTTGCCCTTGTTTTGTTGGATTATAACCTAATCTTTGCCACATTTAGGCAATGTATGTCTGTTAGCTTACTCATCTTATTGGTATTGGCCTATAGTAATAAACAATACATAAAAGTGCTTCTTTATTCGGTCTTAATGATATTGATGCACAAATCGGGTTTTGTGTTTGCTTTGTTTATATTGTTGTTATTTGCTCCATTAAGGTTTACGCAACGCTATTACTGGGCTTGTTTATTGGCCTTTGTTGTTTTCTTTATTTTCCCTATTCAACAGTTATTTGTAGATATCTTATCGTACCTACCACTTAATAAGAAGATGCAAGTATCGTTGGCGTATCATGTATTAAATACGCATAAAATTCAAACGGTAATGATTGTCTATTTTGGCTTTTTGTTGATGTTATGCGTATATGGCATTAGGCTGAAAGAAATGAAACCCATACGCACTTTGCTGGCATTCTCGTCGTTACTGATTGTTCTTTTTTACGAACACCATTTGGTGTTATGGCGATTGCGTTCGTATTTTTTGCCTTTTGCCATTGTGTATGTTTTTTATGTTTGTCATTATATAAACCATACCGATAAGGTAGCCATATTGACACGGTTTAAACAAATTTCCGCAAAATTTCCCATGCAGGTAATGTGCGTGGTGTTCTTTTTGTTTTCTGTGGCACAAATGGTGTCTATTTATCGATTGCATAAAAACTCAGAGAGTAGAATCTTTGAGAGCTCTACCGTTTTTCAGTTATTGTATCGTCCTAAAAAGGACATAGTAAAGGATAGAATGGAACGAGCCGCTTATTATTGGACCAACGAAAATAAAAAATACCTAAAATAACCATGATTGATATTTTGCTATCAACCTACAACGGACAACTTTATTTGTCGCAGCAGATAGAGTCCATTTTGCATCAAACATGGGCAGATTGGCATTTATACATTCGTGACGATGGTTCTACCGATAATACGGCGGCTATTATTGAGCAATATGTTAGTGCATATCCTAAGCAAATAACATGGATAAATAAACAGGATGTGCACAATGTGGGGGTTATTAAATCGTTTCAACAACTATTAGAACAGTCTACCGCGCCCTATTTTATGTTTTGCGACCAAGATGATGTTTGGTTGCCCAGTAAGGTAGAACTTACGTATCAATGCCTAAAGGCAGAAGAAGACCAAATGGGTAGCGATAAACCCATTGTGGTTCATACCGATGCTAAGGTAGTTGATGCTAATTTACAGGTAATGAACCCCTCGTTTTTTGACGTGTTGCGTTTTCCTTATCGCATCATTGCCACCAACAAGCATTATGCCATGTTGTTCAATTACATAACAGGATGTACCGTAATGGGCAATGCCAAGGCCCGAGAGGTTTCTTTGCCATTCCCATCTTTTATAGATATGCACGATTCGTGGGTGGCGCGTAAAGCTTGGTTAGAACAAGGTAAGGTAGTAAGTTTGTTAGAACCTACCATGCTGTATAGGCAACATGGTGGTAATGTGTTGGGAGCAGGCAATAAACTTACCTTTAAAAAACGCATGCAAAGTTTTGTGTACGCCTATAAACAATATCGATTGTTGTATAAAAAACATAGATGGATGGCTCCCTTCTCTTTTATTTATTATAAATGTAAGTTTAATTTATTGTATGCAAACAACCAATAAAACAAAGTTAATAGCTATCTATTTTCCCCAATTTCATGATATTCCAGAGAATGATAAATGGTGGGGACGTGGATTTACCGATTGGCAATTGGTAAAAGAGGCCAAACCTTTGTACAAAGATCATCATCAGCCACGTGTGCCTATAGACGATGATTACTACAACCCATGTAATGTGGCGACTTTGGCAAAGCAAATAGAAATGGCCAAGGCCTATGGCATAGCAGGCTTTATGTTTTACCATTATTGGTTTGATGGTAAACTTATCTTACAAAAACCATTGGAGCAATTTTTGGCTAATCCTCAGTTGGATATGCCGTTTTGTCTTTCGTGGGCCAATCCCTCGTGGACACGTCAGTGGAAAGGCAACAACGAAATTTTGCAAAAGCAACAACATTTGCCAGATAAGGCTTTGTGGCGTCAGCATTTTGATTATCTATTACCTTTCTTTAAAGACAGTCGTGCTTTAAAAATGGATGGCAAACCCATGTTTGTTATTTACGTGCCCGAAATAGTAAACCAAGCAGGCGAAATGTTTGCGTGTTGGAACCAATGGGCCAAAGAAAACGGGTTGCCTGGTATTTATTTTGTAGCTACCAAAGGATACGATTTTGCCAACCCCTCTTTTTTGGAGTCGTACCAAGCCATGCTAAAATTTCAACCCCGCGAAGCCAATACATCGGCTAAAAATAGCACAAAGTCGGGCGTGTATAAATGGGCTAGTTTGTTCCGTAAATTGCCCCAAAGTTGGCAAACAAAACTAGTAGAGTGGCGTATCAAGTTTAAAGGGGTAACCTTTCATTCTACACCTAACGTTTGGCAAATTATATTGCAGCATGCCTACCAAAACGATTATCCCCAGTATCCGTTGCAAATATTTGAGAGTGCCTTTTTTGAGTGGGATAATACGGCTAGGTATGGTAAACGTGCTAACATTTTTACCGAAACCACTGCAGACCAGAAACGTGCTTTCTTTGAGGCTTTGTACCAAAAATCGGTAGCATCTAATGCTCCCTATTTATTCTTTAATGCTTGGAACGAGTGGTCTGAATCGGCCTACCTAGAACCCGATAAAAAGAATGGTTTTACTCATTTAGAGATAATTAAAAACACGGTGCAATGATAACGGCCTCTATCGTTCTATATTATCCCAATAAGCCAATGCTTATCACTTTGTTGGATTGTGTTAAACAATCTGATTGCATAGATAGGTTATGGGTAATAGACAATGCTCCCACCCCAGAAAATGTGTGGGTTAAAACATATTTGCCCAATATAGAATACATAGAGAGTAAGAATGTGGGGTATGGCCATGCGCATAATATTGCCATGCAAAAGGCGGTGCAAGTAGGCAGTACCTACCACGTTGTTTTAAACCCAGATATAGAGTTTGCTAGCGATGTTTTGCCCCAGTTGGCAACCTACATGGATGCCCATACCGATGCCGGTTGGGTAATGCCTAAAGTGTTGTATCCCAATGGCGAATTGCAATACTTGTGCAAAAAACTTCCTAGTCCCATGAATCTTTTTTTGCGTCGTTTTTTACCTGCATGGAATTGGGTAAAAAAAATGGACGACGAGTTTGAATTACGATTTACGGGATACAATAAAGAAATGAATGTGCCTTTTTTGTCGGGTTGTTTTATGTTTTTGCGTGTGTCAACCATAGAAAAGCATAGCCTATTTTTTGACCAACGTTTCTTTATGTACTGCGAAGATTTGGATTTAAGTCGTCGTTTTCATTTGGTTAGCAAAACCATGTTTTATCCAGGCGTAAGCATTGTGCATAACCACGAACGTGCATCGTATAAAAGCAAAAAATTATTATTATGCCATGTAAAGTCGGTATGTAAGTACTTTACTAAATACGGTTGGTTGTTTGATAGCCAACGAAAAAAAATCAATAGTACCTTATTTAACAACATCCAATGAAAGAAAGGGTATCTTGGTTAGATTACGGCAAGTGCATTTGTATGTTAATGGTAATTTATTCGCATACAGTAATTTATTCTACCGGTAGAATAAATGATTTTTTGCTGCTGATGTTGCCTACCAGGTTGTTGGTGTTTTTCTTTATATCTGGTTATTTAACCAAGGTAGAAGGATTTGACTTTAAAAAGACAATCACTTCTATTGGCAAAAAGTTGCTGTTTCCTTATTTTTTGTTTACCCTTATTATTTATTTGCCCAAGCATTTGGCGCATGGAACCGACATTTCGCTACAAAATATGCTGTACGAAATTTTAGGGGGCTTTGCCAGTTGGTTTGTGGCAGCATTGGCGGTATCTAAAATCACCTTGGCGGTATGTCTAAAGTATACTAAAAATCTACTAACCATAGGGGCGGTGTGTTTGGGGTTGGCTGTTGTGGGATTTTTGATAACAGAATATGCAACTTTCCCTGTACCTTGGTATGCGCATTATGGGTTAATTTCTTTGATTTATCTGTATGCAGGCATGCTGTACAAAAAATACGAGGCCATTTTAAGTAAAAAGCCCTTGTGGCAGGCATTGTTGGCCTTGTTGCTGTATGCCGTTTGTGTAGGATACGATTACTACGTTGTCAAATCGTCTACCTTCTTTTACAAGATGCAAGCAGGCGATGTTACGCTACTGGGTGTTTCTGCCTTCCTTTTGTTATCGTTTTTGGGCATTTGGATGATGGTTTCGCTGGTAAAACTATTACCTAGTAATATAAAATGGATGTTGTACATAGGTAAAAACTCACTAACTTACTACTACCTAAATACCGGCCTGTTGTTGGTTTTGATTGCTGGGTTAAGGTATGTAGGGTTTCCATATTTGGGAACTAATTGGTTTACCATCCCCTTGTTTTTGTTGGTGATAGGTGTTTTAACGGTAATTTCCAACTTGATTCTGCGATTTGCTCCTTGGATGGTGGGTAATTTTGGCAATAAAAAGTAACGATGATGTTCATAATATTCTAAGCAATGAAAAAGTGGCTTCCTTTATTTAAATTGTCCTTTTTTGTCTTAATGACAATTTTTATTTGTGTAAGTATAGGAAATTGGATTATGCTACTATTTAGTTTAGCAGAATGCTTGCTGATATTTGCAGGATGTAGTATGCTATACTATAAAGCACCTAAATGGGCTTATGCGCTTAATGTTATTTGCTTGTTTGTTTATGCGGCACAACTTTTTGTGTACTACTTTAGTGGCGAGTTTATTAGCAAGCTGATGCTAGAGAATGTAAATATGATATCCAACTTAGGCAACGAATTGATTATTTACATTTTGACGTGTATTCCCATTACTGCAGTATTGTTTTTTCCAATTAACCAAGGAGTGATTCCTAAAAACAAGTGGTGGGTGGTGGCTCTTGCTGTTGCTGGTATGTTGTTGCTTACTGTGTGTAAACCCATGCAGCCCGTTTCGCCTTATACCGCCGCTATTGGAGGTGCTGTACGAAACCTAAAGGCTAACTATTACCAATCGTTGGCGGCTAGTTATGAGCAAGAAGAGTTATATAGCCTTTTTTACAAAAAAGATATTCCTGCCGGCGCTATCAATGTAGGAATAAACCCCGATAAGCAACCCATGTCGGTTATTTTGATGCTTACAGAAGGCTTGTCGGCCGAAGTGTTGGATGTATACAATAATCACGGTCGCAATCTTACTCCCCATCTAGATACCTTATATGCAAAGTCGTTGGTGTTTGATAATTATTACAACCACACGGCGGCTACCTTTAGGGGCGTACGTGGTCAGTTGTATTCGTCGTATCAGTACCAAGGCGGCTATCAGGGTGGAGCAGGGTTAGGCGAACTAGATGCCGATACCCAACGAAAGATGCTAGCTACTAAATTGGTTTCGATAGTAGATATTTTAAAAAACAAGGCAGGGTATAATACGTGTTATATCAACCCCGAACCAGGCGATAAAAACGTAGTAAGTTATCTGTATTCGTTAGGGGTAGATACGTTGGCGTCGGGCCATTATGGCCACAATAAAGCACGCACCGATAAGCAGATTTTTGAGGTGTTAAAAAATACGGTACGTTATTACAAGAACCAGCAAGAACCTTTTTTTATTGTGTGCTATAATTTGGGTACACATCATGGTTTTGATAGCCCCGATTTAAAATATGGTGATGGATCTAATTCGTATCTAAACAAGTTTTATAACTACGATGCTGCCTTTGGCGATTTCTTTACGGAAATGAGCCAAGAAGGTGTCTTTGACAATACACTGTTGGTATTCTCGGCCGATCATGCTACCTATCCAAGCCCCGAGTATAAAGCTACGTTTGCCTCCTCGCAGTGGGGTTTCATCAATAAAATACCATTGTTTATATATACCGATGGCATTGTTCCGCAAAAAATAGATGCTGAAGGCAGAAATTCGTTGGATTTAGCCCCTACTTTACTAGATATTCTGGATGTGCATAAAGTAGATAACTATTTTTTAGGAACTTCCTTATTCAGAAGCAATCCCATGCCATATAGTCGTATTTGTGCGTTGGGCGATGTGTTCTTATCTATAACCGATGGGTCGCTTGCTATTTTAGATGACGGAAATGAGTGGGTAAATCGCATCAGACAATATTACGAGATATCGGTAATTAAATAAATGGATAAAAAAATCCATTTTGCTATTGTTATTTTAAAAAAAGCATATACATTTGCAGTGTCAATGCCGATTAACTAGGCGCGATAAATTATATGAAACAATATTTTACATACTTCTTTTACTTTTTTTACTTTGCCACAAAGTAGAACGGGTTTTGATGTATGTAACTGAAATAAAAATTAGTAAACCGAATATTGAATCCCGTTCTTTTTAGAGCGGGATTTTTTTTATTAAAATTGTAAAGACATGAAACGTAAAGTTGCTATTCAAGGTGTGGCGGGTTCTTTTCACGATATTGCCGCCCGCAATTACTTTAAGGGTGAAGAGATTGAAGTAATAGCTTGTGCTACGTTTAAAGATGTTTTTCAGACCATTAAAAAAGACAATTCCATTGTGGGTGCCGTGGCCATCGAGAACACCATTGCGGGTAGCTTGCTTCCTAATCACAACCTGTTAAAAGACAGTGGCATGCGTATTATGGGCGAAACCCGTTTACGCATAGAACATAATTTGGTTTGTTTGCCAGGCCAAAGTATTAACGATGTTACCGAGGTGTATTCGCACCCCATTGCCTTGATGCAATGCGAAGATTTTTTAGCTGCTTACCCTCATCTAAAGGCTATAGAAAGCGACGATACCGCCTCTAGTGCCAAACGCATTGCCGACCAACAAATTAAAGGTCGCGCTGCCATTTGCAGTACCTTGGCAGCTCAAATTTATGGGTTGCAGATTTTGGCTGAGGGCATCGAAACCAACAAACGCAACTTTACTCGTTTTTTACTAGTGGGCGACCCATGGACAGCCGAGGCGCATACCAAAAATAAAACCATCAACAAAGCTTCCATTGTGTTTGCCTTGCCCCACGAAGAAGGTAGTTTGGCCAAAGTATTGTCTATTTTGTCGTACTACCACGTTAATTTAAGCAAGATTCAGTCGCTGCCCATAGTAGGCAGAGAATGGGAGTATTTGTTCTATGTGAATGTTAATTTTGATAATTACATGGCTTACACCCAAGCGCTCGATGCCATTAGGCCTTTTACCAAAGACCTACGCATCCTAGGCGAATACCAAAGTTTTAACGATTAACCAAATCACCAGTTCGGTGATTCAATCTGACGACAAATCCCAACCGGAAACCAAGTCGGAAGATGAAGCGCCGAGCTGATTAACCGATTCATCAGAAATAGTATGATTCAACCAGCAAAACGATTAGAAACCGTACAAGAATACTACTTCTCGCGCAAGTTAAAAGAAGTAGCCGCCATGAACGCCCAAGGAATGGACGTAATTAGTTTAGGCATAGGTAGTCCCGATATGCCCCCATCAGAGCAAACCGTTAAGGCTCTATGCGAAAATGCACCGCTTGCCAACGTGCATGGTTATCAACCTTATATAGGTATTCCCGAGTTGCGTGAAGGCTTTGCCGATTTTTACCAAAAATGGTACGGCGTAACCTTAGATGCTGCCACCGAAATTTTGCCCCTTATTGGTTCTAAAGAAGGCATTTTATATGTAACCTTGGCCTTTGTTAATCCAGGCGATAAGGTGTTGGTGCCCAATCCAGGTTATCCTACCTATTCGGCCTTAAGTAAATTGTTGGGGGCTGAGGTGGTATATTACGACCTTAAAGAAGATAACCATTGGTACCCCGATTTTGAGGCCTTAGAACAAATGGATTTGTCGGGTGTAAAACTCATGTGGGCCAATTATCCCAACATGCCAACGGGGGCCAATGCTAGCGTAGAGTTGTATCAAAAATTGGTTAATTTTGCCCGTAAGCACAACATTGTAGTGGTAAATGATAACCCTTATAGCCTGATACTCAATCAAAAGCCACTTAGCATGATGAGCATTGATGGAGCCAAAGAGTGCTGCATCGAGCTGAATTCAATGAGTAAAAGCCACAACATGCCCGGTTGGCGTGTAGGTATGATGGCTACCAATGCTACCTTTATACAGTGGGTGCTAAAAGTAAAATCGAATGTTGATTCGGGTATGTTCAAACCCTTGCAATTGGCTGCGGCTGCCGCTTTGCACAATGACGATGCTTGGCACGAGGCCATGAACATGGAATTGTATAGCCAACGTCGTGCTGTGGCAGAGCAAATTATGGAGGCTTTGGGTTGTACTTGCCAAAAAGATCAAGTAGGCTTGTTTGTGTGGGGGAAAATACCCGAACACTATGCCAACGTAGAAGAACTAACCGAAAAAGTATTGCACCAGGCCCGTGTGTTTATTACCCCTGGATTTATTTTTGGTAGCAATGGAGCTCGTTACGTTCGCATCTCGCTATGCGCCACCCAAGAAAAACTAACCCAAGCCCTAGAAAGAGTCAAAAGTCTAAACCTATTTTCGGTCACTGAGCCTGTCGAAGTGCCCGAAAATAACGACTAAACGCATCAACAACTAAACGACTAAACAATATGAAAGACTTACAACCCATTTCGCTACCCGGTATGAGTACCGAACGTCCTTTAATTATAGCAGGACCTTGTAGCGCCGAAACCGAAGAACAAGTAATGGCAACCGCCGTAGAACTTTCTAAAAACGGAGTGCCTGTATTCCGTGCTGGTATCTGGAAACCTCGTACCAAACCCGGTGGTTTTGAAGGTGTTGGCGTAGAAGGGTTGCCTTGGTTACAACGCGTAAAAGCCGAAACTGGTATGTTTGTAGGTACCGAAGTGGCTACCGCTAAACACATCGAGGAAGCCCTAAAACACGGCATTGATATTCTTTGGATTGGTGCCCGTACATCGGCCAATCCTTTTGCCATGCAAGAAATAGCCGATGCTTTGCAAGGCGTAGACATTCCCGTTTTGGTAAAAAATCCCGTTAATCCCGATATTGAATTATGGATAGGCGCGATGGAACGCCTTTATAACGCAGGAATTCGTAAATTGGGTGCAATTCATCGTGGATTTAGTACCTACGATAAGAAAATTTATCGTAACTTGCCCCAGTGGAACATTCCCATCGAGTTGCGTCGCCGTTATCCTAACTTGCCCATTATCTGCGACCCATCGCACATAGGTGGTAAACGTGAATTGATAGCCCCTCTTTGCCAACAAGCCATGGACTTGGGTTTTGACGGGCTAATGATCGAATCGCATTGTAATCCCGATAAGGCTTGGAGCGATGCCGCACAGCAGCTTACTCCCGATATCTTGGATTATGTAATCGATACCCTAGTTATTCGTGATATGAAAAAAGAATCTGAAAGCTTAAGTACCTTGCGCAAGCAAATTGATACCACCGACAACGAACTATTGGAATTGCTTGCCAAACGTATGCGCATCTCGCGCGAAATTGGTTTGTACAAAAAAGAGCACAACATGCAAGTCTTGCAAACTGGTCGTTACGACGAAATTATGCAAAAACGCATCATCATGGGCGAACGTTTGGGTATGTCGGCCGATTTTATTCGTAAATACTTAGAGGCGGTGCACGAAGAATCGGTACGTATTCAAATGGAAATTATAAAATAAATTAGGAATGAGGAATTAGGAATTTGGAATAATCCTAACTCCTAACTCCTAACCCCTAACTCCTAACTCTAAACTAATGAAAATTCTAGTTCTTGGTGCCGGAAAGATGGGCACGTTTTTAACCGATGTATTGTGTATGGATCACGAGGTTGCCATTTTTGATGTCAATCCTAAAAACCTACGTTTTGTGTTCAATACCTATCGCATGACCACGTATCAAGAGGTGCAGGCGTTTGAGCCCGAATTGCTGATTAATTGTGTGTCGCTAAACCATACCATCGATGCCTTTAAGGCTGTGTTGCCTTATTTGCCTAAAACGTGCATTATTGCTGATATTGCCTCGGTAAAAACGGGTTTGCCCGAATTTTATGCCAGCTGTGGCATGCGTTATGTGTCTACCCACCCTATGTTTGGCCCTACTTTTGCCAATTTAGAGGATTTGAGCCGACAAAACGCCATTATTATTTCCGAGTCCGACCACATGGGCAAGGTGTTCTTTAAAGATTTATACCAAAGTTTACACCTTAATATATTTGAGTACACGTTTGTAGAACACGACGAAACCATTGCTTACTCGCTTTCTATTCCCTTTGTGTCGACCATGGTATTTGCTGCGGTAATGAAGCATCAAGATGCTCCTGGTACCACGTTTCAAAAACACATGGCCATAGCGCGTGGGTTGTTCTCGGAAGACGACTATTTGCTTACCGAAATTTTGTTCAATCCCTTTACATCGGGCCAAGTAGAAAACATTCGCAAAGAATTAAAAGATTTGTTGGCGTTGATCGATTCAAAAGACACCGTTAAATTACAAGAGTACTTAAAACGCCTACGCAAGAATATAGAATAGTTGCCGTCGCTTGTCGTTTCCCTTTCGGTCCCTGAGCTTGTCGAAGGGCCCGAATAATTGATGAATCGTATCGCAGAATCGTTAAATCGTTGAATCGTAACGATTCAACGTGAGCGCAGCGAGCAAATCAACGATTACTCGGGCTTCGCCCTCATGATTTTTGGCTGCGGCTCGGCATAACAAATCAATTTGTTCTGCGCTCGCCTTGCACAAAAAATCATCGTGAGCAAAGCGAACTAATCGCATCACCAAAGGGCGCAGCCCGCTATAATATGATAGAAATTGAACGTAAATTTTTAGTAGACAAAACCCAATGGGTAAAACCCAATAAAGGATGTTATTTTCAGCAAGGATATTTGGCCGAAAACGGCTGTACTTTGCGCGTGCGCATTGCCGAAGATAAGGCTTATCTTACCATCAAAGGCAAAACGCAAGGTTTTTCGCGTGCCGAATTTGAGTACGAAATTCCCCTAGAGGATGCTCGCCAGATGATGAAACTGAGCCTTTATCCGCCCATCGAGAAAATACGTTACAAAGTAGAAGTGGGTGGAAAAATATGGGAAGTGGACGAGTTTTTGGGCGCGCACCAAGGATTATTGCTAGCAGAAATTGAACTTGAAAGCGAAGACGAGGCCTTTGAAATGCCTATATGGGCCGGTAAAGAAGTTACGGGCGATGCCCGCTACTACAATTCTTCGCTCAGCAAACAGTCTAGCAGTCGCTAGTCGAAGGTCAAAGGTCACAAGTCGACTAAACGACTAAACGATTATTCAAAAACAAATATCCTATTTCTCATTTATTTTACGTATCTTTGTTAACATACAAACCAAGAGGCATAAATTATGAAATATCCAGCAGAATTTAACGATATTAGGTGTTTTGACGATTCGGAAGTGGCCGTGTATTTGCCTAAACTGTTAGCAGAACCAACGGTTCAGCAAGTTTTGGGAATGTTGTTAGGCCCCGAACTGATGCAAAAGATGCAGCAAGCTGCACCTTCTATGCAAACCGTTTATGATTTTCAGTCTACCTACATTATTGGCCTATTAAAAGCATTAATGGCCAAAACTACTGCTGGTGTTCAATTGTTGGGCGCAGAAAAATTAGATAAGTCGGCCGCTTATTTGTTTATGACCAATCACCGAGACATTGTGTTGGATTCGGCCTTTTTGAATGCCATGTTGTTTTTTAATGGTTTTCAGACCACACAAATAGGCATCGGTAATAACTTGCTTATCAAGCCTTGGATAGAATGGGCGGTTCGCTTAAATAAAAGTTTTGTGGTGCGTCGCGATGGGGGAGTACGCGAACAGTTGCTTATTTCCAAACACATGTCGGCCTATATGCGTTACGTTTTAACGCAAGTAAACGAATCCATTTGGATTGCCCAACGCGAAGGACGTGCCAAAGATTCCAATGATATTACCGCTCCAGCTATTATTAAGATGTTGAATATGAGCGGCGAAGGTACGTTTGTGGAAAAATTGCGTGCCCTAAATATAGCGCCTATTGCTATTAACTACGAATACGATCCCTGCGATTACCTAAAAGCCAAGGAATATCAACAAAAACGCGACGATGCTAACTACAAAAAGCAACCCGCCGACGATTTGTTGAACATGCAAACCGGTATTATGTCTTATAAAGGTAGGATATCGTATGTGGTAGCTGGGCCGCTAGAAGTGCCCGATGCTTGGAACGATGTGCCACGCGCCATGCAGGCCGATGTGGCAGCAGCAGCCATCGACAAAATGATTCATGCAAGTTATCATTTGTTTCCAAATAATTACGTGGCAGCCGATTTGTTGTCTGAAAATCAGGATTTTGCCGATAAATATTCCGAAGAAGACAAGCAAACCTTCTTGGCATATATCGAAAAACAACTACAAAAAATTGATCTTCCCAATCGCGACGATGCATTCTTGCGCAACAAGATGTATCAGATGTATGCCAATCCGGTATACAATCAGCAAAAAGCATGGCAATAATGGTTCCCGAATTAAAGCGATTTCATGCATACTTGTTGTTAGAGCGATCGCTTTCTGCTAATACCATAGAAGCTTATCTAAACGATGTGGCAAAATTGTTGGATTATTTAAACCAACAAGGTTTGTCGTGCCTGGATGCTACTTACGAAAACCTACAATCATTTTTCTTCATGCTTGCCGAATTGGGTATTCAGGCCAGGTCGCAGGCGCGTATGATGTCGGGCGTAAAATCGTTTTATGGTTATTTGTTGCGCGAAGAAGTAATAGAGGCAAATCCTACTACCTTGCTAGAAATGCCTAAATTGGGAAGGCATTTGCCGTCGGTATTGTCGGTAGAAGAAATAGATGCCTTAAAGGCTACGGTCGATATGAGCAAAGCCGAGGGCGCTCGCAATAGGGCAATGATAGAAGTGGCTTATAGTTGTGGTTTGCGCGTGTCCGAATTAGTAGGCTTAAAAATATCCGATATTTATGCCGATGAGGGGTTTATTAAGGTAGAAGGGAAAGGTAGTAAACAGCGTTTGGTGCCTATTTCAGAAACAGCGCTAAACGATATAAAACTGTATTTGTTAGATAGAAATACCTTGCCCGTTATAAAAAAAGAAAGTGCAGATGTGCTTTTTTTGAATCGACGTGGCGGCATGCTTACCCGACAAATGTTTTTTACCATTATAAAGCAATGTGCCCTGCAAGCCGGAATTAAAACGGTGATTAGTCCGCATACATTGCGCCATTCTTTTGCTACTCATCTGTTAGAAGGGGGTGCCAATTTGCGGGTTATACAAGAAATGCTGGGGCATAGTAGTATACAAACTACCGAGATCTATACGCATATGGGTGCTCAGTATTTACGCGAAACCATTTTAATGTGTCATCCCCGAAATAAAATAGACTAATCTGGTCTCATTTTCATTTATAATCGTTAATTTTGTAGTCAAACTAGCGATAAACGACTAGCGACTAGCGACAAACGACATAATATATTATCGATATGGATATCTTAGAAAAATTATTTGCCAGGGCAAAAGCGAATAAAAAACGCATTGTATTGCCCGAATCGTTCGAAGAAAGAACGATGCGTGCCGCCGATATTCTATTACGCGACGGATTAGCAGAAGTGGTTTTAATTGGTTCACGCGATGCTTTGTTAGCGCAAGCAGGCGAGTGGGGGTTAGAAAACATTGCAAAGGCCACTATATTTGACCCTGCAACCGACCCAAAACGTGAAGTGTACGTAGAATTGTTGTTCGAATTGCGTAAAAACAAAGGGATGACCCTAGAAGAAGCCAATAAAAAGGTAGATGATCCTTTGTATTTGGCAGCCTTAATGGTTAAAAATGGCGATGCTGATGGCGAAGTGGCTGGTGCACAAAATGCCACAAGCAATGTATTGCGTCCTGCTTTGCAAATTATCAAAATGAAAAAAGGCATTAGTGTGGTATCGGGTGCTTTCTTAATGATTACACCTACCCACTACGGCGATGACGGTATGTTGTTGTTTGCCGACTGTGCTGTAACACCTAATCCAGATGCTAAACAGTTGGCAGAGATTGCTATTGTTAGTGCGGCTACTGCTCAAGGTTTGGCAGGTATGATGCCTCGTGTGGCTATGTTAAGCTTTTCTACCCATGGTAGCGCTAAAAACGAATCGGCCGATAAAATGATTGAAGCTACCCGTATGGCACGCGAGCTAGCTCCTGAGTTGGTAATTGATGGCGAATTGCAATTGGATGCAGCCATTGTTCCTAAAGTAGCCGCTCAAAAAGCGCCTAATAGTCCTTTGCGTGGAACTGCCAACGTATTGGTATTCCCTAACTTGGATGCAGGCAATATTGGCTATAAATTAACCCAACGTATGTCGGGTGCAGTAGCTTTGGGCCCTATCTTGCAAGGTATGGCAGCTCCTGTTAACGATTTGTCGCGCGGTTGTAGCGTAGAAGATATTGTAAAAATGGTAGTAATAACATCCGATCAAGCACGTCATTAATTATGAAAATATTAGTTTTAAACTGTGGTAGCTCGTCTGTTAAATACAAATTATTTGACATGGAGCAAAAAAGCGTAATTGCGCAAGGTGGAGTAGAAAAAGTAGGTTTAGAAGGCGCTTTTATTAAATTTACCTTGCCTAGTGGCGAAAAAGTAGTGGTAGAAAAAGCCATTCCCGAGCATAAAACCGCTATCGAATTGATTTTGTCTATTCTTACCAGCGAACAATACGGTGCTATTAAATCGTTGCAAGAAATTGGTGCAGTAGGGCATCGTGTAGTGCACGGAGGCGAAAAATTCAACAGCAGTGTGTTGATTACCGACGAGGTAATTGCTACCATTAAAGAATGTAGCGATATGGCTCCACTTCACAATCCAGCCAACTTGTTGGGCATTGAAACCATGGCTGCCATTTTGCCAGGTGTACCACAAGTAGCTGTATTCGATACGGCATTCCATCAAACCATGCCAGCGCATGCATTTATGTATGGTACTCCTTACGAGGCTTATCAAAAATACGGTGTGCGTCGTTATGGTTTTCATGGCACCAGCCATCGTTATGTTTCGCAACGCGTATGCGAATTTTTAGGCATTCAGGCAGAAGGAACCAAAATTATTACCTGCCACGTAGGTAATGGTGGCTCTATTACCGCTATTAAAGATGGTAAATCGGTAGATACATCCATGGGCTTTACACCACTAGAAGGTTTGTTGATGGGTACCCGCTGTGGCGATATTGACGCTGGTGCTGTTACCTATTTAATGGAAAAAGAAGGATTGGATGCTAAAGGAATTTCTGATTACCTTAATAAAAAAGGTGGCGTAGCAGGTATTTCTGGTTTGTCGTCGGATATGCGTGATATCGAAGCAGCCGATAAAGCAGGCGATCCTAAGGCTGTACTAGCGATGTCTATGTATGCGTATCGCATTAAAAAATACATTGGCGCTTATACCGCAGCATTGGGTGGTGTAGATGTCATTGTCTTTACAGGTGGTGTTGGCGAAAACCAAATTGGCCTTCGTGCACAAATATGCAACGAACTTGCCTTTATGGGTATAGAGTTAGACGAAGTGGCCAACGATACAAAAGGCGAAGAAATTATTATTACTAAACCTACTTCAAAAGTAAAAGTGGTGGTAGTTCCTACCGACGAAGAATTTATGATTGCTTCGGATACTTTAGAATTGATTGCGTAATTTATGCGTCGATTGTTAGCATTAATACCAACTTACCTCTTTCAACCCTTGTTAATTCCTGCTTATGGAATAGGGTTGATGGGGGTAAGTTCGTTTTTTTACGAGTATTCGCCAGTGCTAAAAATGGCCATTTTGGGCATTTCGTTTTTGCTGGCGGTTGTGCTGCCTATTATATGGTATATTATATTGCGGCTATTAAAAGTTATTACAACCTCGCAAGCTTCTGATAGGCACGAACGCAAGTGGGCTTACTTATTTACCTTGTCTGCCTATGCTTTGATTGCTTTTTTTAGCCATTATTTTGGAGTAGTGCCGTATTATACCTATTTATGGGTGGGTGCTTTTGCGGCATTAGCGGTAGTTTATATCGTAAATTTCTTCTGGAAAATCAGCGCACACGCCACAGGAATGGGTGGGTTGATGGGTTTTGTCATTTTTTTTAGTTTTTTTTCTTATAAAATGCCGTTATTTCTAATAATTGTATTATCTTTGTCCTCCGGTTGGGTTACATGGGCGCGATTAGAGTTAAAGGCGCACTCGGCAGCTCAATTGATAGCAGGATATGCTTTAGGGTTCTTTACCATGTTGTTTTTGCCATTTTGCACTTTTTTTCAATAAAAAGTGAAAAAAGTTAGAAAAAAATTTGGTGGTTTCAAAAATAGTTCATACATTTGCAATCCCAAAACGATAATGGCCCATTCGTCTATCGGTTAGGACGCAAGATTTTCATTCTTGAAAGAGCGGTTCGATTCCGCTATGGGCTACTAAATTTAAAAAAGAACATAAAATGGCAAACCACAAATCGTCTGAAAAGAGAATCAGACAAACTGAAAAACGTCGTTTGCATAATAAGTATTATGCCAAGACGGCTCGCAACGCAGTTCGCAAATTGCGCGCGATGCACCAAAAAGATGAGGCCGCCGCTTTACTACCTGTAGTATCGGCTATGCTAGACAAACTAGCTAAGAAAAACGTGATTCACAAAAATAAAGCCAACAACTTGAAATCAAAATTGGCTCTTCACGTAAACAAATTGGCCTAAGTAAAAACCATTAAGATTTAACCTCTCTTCTCAAAAGAGAGGTTTTTTTTATGCTTTTTGCTAAAAATGATGTATCTTCACACTTTCTAATTTATAACATCGTTAACCATCTTAATTTTTATGAACGTAGAAAATACACTTAGGGGTATAAGGTCGTGGTCTGAAGACGATCGCCCTCGCGAAAAGATGCTCCATAAAGGAGCAGGGTCGCTTTCTAATGCAGAGTTGTTGGCAATTTTACTAGCTACAGGAACCAAGCATTATACGGCAGTAGATTTAGCAAAGCAACTGTTGCAATTGTGCGATAATCAGCTAACCGTACTGGGTAAAAAGGATATAAAAGAGCTCTCTGCCATGGTTAGTGGTGTGGGTACAGCAAAGGCAATAGCTATTGCGGCAGCGTTAGAACTTGGTAAAAGGCATGCCTGCGAGCAACCTGCCGAGGTTGCCATTAAATCTAGTGCGCAAGCAGCTGCCATGTTTAAGCCTATGTTAGTAGACCTTACCCACGAAGAATTTTGGGTGTTGCTGCTAAATAGAACCAATAAGCCAATAACCAAATTTAGAGTTGGTTTGGGTGGGGTACATCAAACCCCTGTAGATTGTAGAATGATTTTAAAACAAGCGGTTGTTCATTTGGCTTCTGGCATTGTTTTGTGTCATAATCACCCTTCTGGATCTTGTTTCCCTAGTCAAGTAGATAAGATGTTAACCAGAAATATTGTAGAATCGGCAAAATTGCTAGATATAAAAGTGCTAGATCATATTATTATAGCAGGAAATAATTATTATAGTTTTTCGGACGAAAATACATTAGATGTATGATTTATCTATATGCAGAAAAATTAACTCCTCGTGTTCAATATACATGCACGCATGTATTTGGTGTGATGTTGAATCAAGAAATAACTTGGGTCAATGCGCTGAATAAGTTGCCTTTAGATGCATCCAATCCTTCTATTGCCTATACTGCTGAATCTTGTCCTAAAGGGGTGTTTAAGATTGTGCCTCACGGGTTATTGTTTAAAAAAGGCGTAAAGCAACAAACCATTCAGATGAGCGAATGGCGGGGCTTAAAAACTTTTTTTTCTACAGCAGGCGGTGATGTTCCTTTTGATATGCTAGCGGCTATTTTTTATTTGATTACCCGCTACGAAGAGTACGTGGCCTTGCCAGATAATTTTGATTCGTTGGGTAGGTTTAAAGCAGAGGCTAGTTTGGCTTATCAAGAAGGATTCTTGCAAGAACCTTTGGTGGATAAATGGGTGGCAGAATTGGATAAGGAATTATCGGCCCGTTTTGGTCAATACGAAGGTATTACGCAACGTAGGTTTTTGTTTCGCCCAGTGGTGGTGATTGATTCTATGTTTAAGTATCAAAACAATGCTTTTGTTAATAATGCGTATCAGTTTTTTGGAAACCTATTTAAAGGTAGATGGACTGCGATAAAAACACAAATTAAGGCTATTTTGCGTATTACAGAAGATCCGTATTGTAACTTCTCTTCGTTATTGCAACTGCATAATCGCAACAATGTTTCGCCTATTTTCTTTTTGCGCGTGGCGTACGAATCGTGGTGGAGAAGTCCTATTTATGCTTTATCGATTACTTATCGTAAATTGCTTTCGCATAACTATATGTTTGAGTTGCATGCAAGCCCTATGGCGGCAAAAGACTTAGCTAAATTATTATCAGAGCGCAAAAAGTTGTATAAGATTACTAAATCGCAAGTTACCATGAATTGTTATCATCAGCTTGCCTTTAGCTTGCCTCAATCTTATAGAAATTTGCTAAAAACATCGTTTAAAGAAGATTATAGCATGGCTTACCCCAATCATAATGGTTTTAGGGCTAGCACATGTACTCCTTATAAATATTACGATTTAGAAAAAGAAGATTACTATAAACTAACCTTGCATCCTGTTGCCGTACACGACGAGGCATTGCGCTGTTTAACGTGTAGCAGAGAAGATATGTATAAAATGATTATGTCGTTGGCTAAAGAGGTTAGAAAGGTGAATGGCGAATTTGTGTCGGTATTTCACAATGATGTGTTATCAGAATCGGGACGTTGGAGGCATTGGTTGTCTATGTACGAATCTTCTATTAGGACTATTGCGAGTATGGAGGTAAAATAGTAACTTTGCAATCCTTAATAGCGGTCCTGTAGTTCAATGGATAGAATACGAGTTTCCTAAACTTTAGATCCGGGTTCGATTCCCGGCGGGACTACAAACAAAAAGCATTCCTTGCGGAATGCTCTTTTTTTGTTTGTAGTCCTATCCATTTTTTTTATTACGTGCCTTTCGGCACGGCGCCCAGAAGGGCGCTTGTTACCTTCGGTAACGGTAAACAAAAAGCATTCCTTGCGGAATGCTCTTTTTTTGTTTGTAGTCCTATAACTCCTAACTCCCAACTCCCAACTCCTAACTCCCAACTCCCAACTCCTAACTCCTAACTAAATTCCCACGCTATCTCGGTAAAAGTCCAGGGCTTGGAAGATGAGTTCTTTCTCTACAATGCAGTTGGGAACAATGTTGCCCACATCCTTTAGCAAGGTAAAGTTAACCTCGCCTGCTGCAGCATTCTTTTTATCGTGCGCCATGTATTCGTACAAGGCAGGGTAGTCGTTGCAGGTAATTTCAAATACGCCGTAATTTTCTTTGATGAATCGAATGGTATCGAGCATTACATCTTGTGGGAATCCTTGCACCTTGTGCGAAAGGAATAACTCGCCTATTAACCCCCAGGCTACGGCATAACCGTGTAAAATAGGTCTACCGGTGGCATGCGAATAGCTTTCAAAGGCGTGCCCAATGGTGTGGCCCAGGTTAAGCGCCTTGCGAATGCCTTTTTCGGTAGGGTCTTGTGCTACAATATCGGCTTTTATTTGTACCGATGTTTCAATAAGCGATGCCAATAGTGCATAATCGGGGCGGGTAGCGTCAAAACTGCTAAGTCGTGCCATTTCGTTGCGCGACGATAGCAAACCGTGTTTGAGCATTTCAGCGTATCCCGAAAGCAAGTTTTGAGTATCGAGCGATTTTAGAAAATCGGAATGTATGATGACGTTTTGGGCGGGATTGATAACGCCAATTTCGTTTTTCAATCCGTTAAAGTTGATGCCTGTTTTACCACCTACGGCAGCATCTACCATCGATAGCAAGGTGGTGGGAATGTTGATAAAGCGAATGCCACGCTTAAAGGTATTGGCCACAAAACCACCTAAATCGGTTACGACACCGCCACCTATGTTAATGAGCATTGAATGGCGGGTACCGCTGTTCTCGCCCATAAACTTCCAAATGTCCACCACAGTCTCAATGGTCTTGTGATCGTCGCCATTGGGCATGGTGTACACTTTTGCCTGCTGCAACGCTCCTTCGCTTTGCAATAAGGGCAAACAGTATTGCTGGGTTTGTGTATCGGTTAGTATAAACAATTGTTCCGACGAAACGCCCTGTAAAAGGGCATTTACATCGGAAGCCAATTGTGTGGTAAAAATAACCGAGTTGTTATTTTCTAATATCACCTTCTTTAATTAAGTATTCTGCAATTTGTACAGCATTTAGGGCTGCACCTTTTTTAATTTGGTCGCCTACGCACCAGAAAGTAAGTCCGTTTGGATTAGCTAGGTCTTTGCGAATACGGCCTACAAAAACAGGATCCAAGCCCGATTTGAAAAGTGGCATAGGATATACTTTTTCGGCTGGATTGTCTTCTAAAATAACACCATCGGCTGCAGCAAAGGCTTCTTTTGCTTCTTCTACGCTAATAGGACGTTCGGTTTCTACCCAAAGGGCTTCAGAGTGAGCACGAAGCGAAGGTACGCGTACGCAAGTAGCACTTACTTCAATGTCAGAGTGCATAATTTTGCGGGTTTCGTTGTACATCTTCATTTCTTCTTTGGTATAACCGTTTTCGGTAAATACGTCAATTTGTGGAATCAAGTTGAATGCCAATTGGTAAGCAAATTTGTTAACAGTAACTTCTTCGCCTGCCAAAACTTGGCGGTATTGCAATTCCAATTCGGCCATAGCAGCAGCGCCAGCACCACTAGCAGCTTGGTAGGTAGAAACGTGAACGCGTTTAATGTGCGACAAGTTTTCGATAGCTTTTAGTGCTACCACCATTTGAATGGTAGTACAGTTGGGGTTAGCAATCACACCGCGTGGACGATCTTTAGCGTCAACTGCGTTTACTTCTGGAACTACCAAAGGTACATCGCTATCCATACGGAATGCGCTCGAGTTGTCAATCATAACAGCACCAAATTTGGTAATGTCTTTTTCAAACTCTTTAGAAATACCTGCACCTGCCGATGTAAAGGCAATGTCAATGTCTTTAAAGTCGTCGCCGTGTTTTAGTTCTTTAACGGTATAGGTTTTACCTTTAAACTCGTAGGTAGTACCTGCGCTACGTGCAGAACCAAATAAATACAAGTTGGTAATGGGGAAATTACGTTCTGCCAATACCCTTAAAAATTCTTGTCCAACGGCACCGCTGGCTCCAACAATGGCTACATTCATTTTTTTTAGTGTTTTATTGTTTATATTCTATTCATTTACTTAACTTTGCCTTTGCAAAACAAGATTTAGCAAAAGTTTTGCAAAATTACTATTTTAATTCGTTATCTAATACATTTTTATGAAGAAAATGCTATTTCTTTGGCTATTGTTACAGCCGTGTTTCTTGCTTGCCTGGCAAGGCGATGTTTCCTATTTTTCTTTCGATGATGGTATTTTGCGCCTCGATGCACCCGCTCAGGCCGATACTGCCTATTTGTCAACCCCTTTGCGTGCCGCTATCAATGCGCATTGGGAGGCAACGGTTCAAATGGAATACCTTCCCAGTTCTTCTAATTTGGTTAGGGTGTATTTAATGGCCGATACTACTTGCCTAACTGCCTTGTTAAATGGGTATTATGTGCAAATAGGTGGGGCAAAAAAGACCATCTCGTTGCATCGACAAGAGGGTGCTAAACATACGTTGTTGCTAACGGCCCCAGACGATGTGTTGTTGCAAACCCCTGTGCAAGTAAGTATTAAGGTGTCTCGTTCGGATGCTTTTGAGTGGAATGTACACTATGCTTTAGATAAAGGGGTGTGGGTGTCAATGGCATCGGTTGTAGACGTGGTAATGACGCAGAACAAGGCCTGGGGTATGTGGTGTAAATACACCAAAACACGCAATAAAGCATTTGCTTTTTCTGCCTTGTCGGCTACGGGCGATACATGCGCGGTATTGCCGGTTAAACCCATTGATAACGTGTATATTACAGAGGTGTTATACGACCCTTACCCAAGTGGGGTAGATTTTGTAGAGTTGTACAATGCTTCTGCCGATGCTATCGATTTGTCTAGATGCGTATTATCGAACGGTAAAAAAGCAGTAAAACTGCCTGTATATTCGTTACAACCAGCTACTTATGTAGCATTAACCCTGTCTGATAGTATTTTGCTAGAGCAGTATCCCGATGCGTGTTACGAAAACTTTTTGCAAGTACCCTCTATGCCTAATTTTGTAAACGATTCGGGGGCTGTTTGTTTGCGATGCAACGGATTATTGGTCGATTCTATGCAGTATAACGATGCCATGCATCATGTGCAACTACACAATGCCGAAGGGTTCTCGTTAGAAAGAGTACCCTTTGATGGTAAGAATTGGTTTTCGGCATCGTCTGATGTGCAGGCTACGCCTGGGTGTTTCAATTCGCAAGCCACTATTTTGCCGCCTAATGATATTACAGCCGATGAGCCCTTCTGGCTATCGGATAGTTGGTTTGCCCCCAACTGGCAGTATTTAAAAATTTATCATCGGGTAGAAGAAGGGAGTATAGCCAATGCTTGGGTGTATAATTTGCAGGGTGTTGCTGTATATCGCATATACAACAATACCTTATTATCGGCAAGTGGTAGCACGTATTGGGATGGTAGGGATGATGCTGGACAACCCTGTAGTGTGGGTATTTATATCATTGCAATAGAGTGGATAACGTTGTCAAATAGGATAAATCGCATTAAAATACCCGTAGCGTTAGGGAAATAAATTTTTATTTTCTATCTTTGTGATAGATTAATTTATTTTAAGGTTATGGAAGAAAATCAACAAACAAATGTAGCACAACCAGCTCCATGCGAGCAAGCTACTCAACCTGTGCAACCTGCAAAACCTGTAGAGTTAGCACCAAACTCTCATTTGGTATGGGCTATTTTGTGTACAGTTTTTTGTTGCCTTCCTTTGGGTATTGTGGCCATTGTAAAAGCGGCATCGGTAGATGCTCTTTGGGTACAAGGTCGCAAGGAGGAAGCAAAAAAAGCTGCAAAATCGGCCAGAAATTTCTCACTTTGGGGGACCGTGTTAAGCATTGTATGTTATCTATTGTTTTTCCTTATTTATTGTTTGGGGTTTGTACTTGCAGGAGTTACGGTAGGTGCTGCAGAAAATTTAATGGGTCTATAAAAAATGCGGTTGTTAGCCATTCGTATAGTAATACCGATAGTTTTGTTGGCTATCGGTATTTTTTATTACTACGTGGTACCCGAAAATGCTGTTTGGGTGCCTAAATGTCCGTGGTGGCTGTTAACTGGTACGTATTGTCCTTCGTGTGGTATTCAACGCTTTTTACACCTGTTGCTAACGGGGCATGTGTGGAGTGCTTTTTGCATGAATCCGTTTTTGTTGTTGTCCTTGCCGTATGCTACGTTGGCCGTTTTGGGCAAGTGGTACAACATACATGGAGTGTTTGATAAACTAAACAAGTGGATTTATAGTAGAAAAGTATTGCTAGCCTATGTGGCGCTGTTTTTTGTGTGGTGGGCAATAAGAATCGTGTTTAAGGTATGATTATTATTGACTTTTATTTTGTATCTTTGCAATCACATTTATAAATAATTACAACTATGGCAAACAAAGCATTATTGATGATCCTAGACGGATGGGGAATTGGTAACAAAGGTAAAGCAGACGTTATTTACAACACACCTACCCCTTATTGGGATTATTTGATTCAAACATATCCAAATTCTCAATTACAAGCCTCTGGCGAAAACGTAGGTTTGCCTGATGGTCAAATGGGTAACTCAGAAGTAGGTCACTTAAACATTGGTGCAGGCCGCGTGGTATACCAAGACTTGGTAAAAATCAATAAAGCGTGCCAATCGGGTAGCATTATGCAAAACCCAGAGGTGGTAAATGCCTTTACTTATGCTAAAGAAAACGGCAAAAACGTACACTTTATGGGCTTAACCTCTAATGGTGGTGTACACAGCTCTTTTGATCATTTGTTCAAATTATGCGAAATTGCCCAAGCATACGGCATCGATAATACCTTTATTCACTGTTTTATGGATGGTCGTGATACCGACCCAAAAAGCGGTAAAGGTTTTATTGAACAATTGAGTGCACATACGCAAAAAACCGCTGGCAAAATTGCTACCATCATTGGTCGTTACTATGCCATGGACCGCGATAAACGTTGGGAACGCGTAAAAGAAGCATACGATTTGTTGGTAAATGGCGTAGGTGCTGAGGTTACTGATATGGTACAAGCCGTGCAAGATTCGTACGATGCTGGTGTAACCGACGAATTCATCAAACCGATTAAAAATGCCGCAGTAGATGCACGTATTCAAGAAGGCGACGTAGTTATCTTCTTTAACTACCGCAACGACCGTGCAAAAGAATTAACCATTGTCTTGACCCAACAAGATATGCCAGAAGCAGGTATGAAAACCATTCCTGGCTTGCAATACTATTGCATGACTCCTTACGATGCATCGTTTACAGGCGTTCATATTTTGTTCGACAAAGAAAACGTACAAAACACCTTGGGCGAATACCTATCGAACAATGGCAAATCGCAATTGCACATTGCCGAAACCGAAAAATATGCACACGTAACTTTCTTCTTTAACGGTGGTCGCGAAACTCCATACCAAGGCGAAGAACGTATCCTTATCAACTCGCCAAAAGTAGCTACTTACGACCTTAAACCAGAAATGAGTGCTTACGAAGTAAAAGATGCCTTGGTTGAAGCTATCGGTACTCAAAAATTCGATTTTATTGTGGTAAACTATGCTAATGGCGACATGGTAGGTCATACGGGTGTATACGAAGCTATCGAAAAAGCGGTTGTGGCAGTAGATGCTTGCGTAAATGCTACCGTAGAGGCTGCTAAAGCCAATGGTTACGAAGTTATCATCATTGCCGACCATGGTAATGCCGATAATGCCGTAAATAGCGATGATACGCCTAATACCGCTCACTCGCTAAATCCCGTTCCTTGTGTGTATGTAACCGAAAACAAGGAGGCAAAAATTACCGATGGTATTTTGGCCGATGTGGCGCCTACTATCTTGCATATTATGGGTATGGAACAACCTGCAGAAATGTCGGGTAAAAACTTGATTGGATAAAAGTTTAAAAAATATTTTGCGGAATAAAAAAAACTCATTATCTTTGCCGTCCAAATTGTAGAAAATAAATAAAAACATTATAATTATGAAACGCACATTCCAACCTTCTAACAGAAAAAGAGCAAACAAACACGGATTCCGTGAAAGAATGGCTACTGCAAACGGACGCAGAGTATTAGCTGCACGTCGCGCTAAAGGCAGAAAAAAATTAACTGTATCTGACGAAGCCGTTTTCAAAAAATAAGAAGCTTTGTTTCGCAAACTACTAATAGGGGTAACCAATAGGTTATCCCTATTTTTTTGCCTTAGTAGTGTGTTGTCTTTTAAAAATGTTGTAATTTTATAGGCTGTAAAAATTAACTACTATGATTACTTTTTTGGTATCCTTACTGTTGTTGGTGGTAGGGTATTTTGTATATGGTAGGTTGGTAGAGAAGATTTTCGCACCCGATCCTAGTAAAGTTACCCCTGCGGTAGCGTTGAACGATGGGGTGGATTATGTTCCTCTAAAACCTTGGAAGCTATTTACCATTCAGTTTTTAAACATTGCAGGGTTAGGTCCAATTTTTGGTGCCATTATGGGTGCTAAATTTGGTGCTTCGGCCTACCTCTGGATTGTTTTAGGCTGTATTTTTGCAGGTGCTGTACACGATTATTTAGCAGGAATGCTATCGTTGCGCAATAATGGTGCAAGTTTACCCGAGTTAATAGGTAAGTACTTAGGTATGAGCGTTCAGCAATTTACTCGCCTGTTTTCTGTGGTACTAATGGTTTTGGTAGGTGTGGTATTTGTTAGTGGCCCTGCTGGCTTATTGCAAAATTTAACCTCGCTTCATCAATACTGGTGGATGATCATCATCTTTCTTTACTATTTATTGGCATCGATGCTGCCCATCGATAAATTAATTGGAAAGGTTTATCCGCTTTTTGCCATTGCTTTGCTATTTATGGCAGTGGGTATTTTAGCGGTGCTACTCATAAAACAGCCTATGTTGCCCGAAATTACCGATGGACTGCAAAATACCCATCCCTCTGCCATAGACACCCCCATCTTTCCAATGTTGTTTATTAGCATTGCTTGTGGGGCTATATCGGGTTTTCATGCTACCCAATCGCCCATGATGGCACGCTGCATGACCAACGAGAAACAAGGACGTCCTATTTTTTATGGTGCCATGATAGTAGAAGGTATAGTGGCGCTTATTTGGGCTGCTGCGGCCAATGTTTTCTTTAACCAACACGGCATGGCAGAAAATAATGCGGCAGTCATTGTAAACGAGATCTCTACAAGTTGGTTGGGAACGGTAGGAGGTGTTTTGGCCATTTTGGGTGTTGTTTTTGCTCCCATAACCTCTGGCGATACGGCTTTCCGTTCGGCTCGCCTTATCATTGCCGATATTTTTGCTATTGATCAAACACCTATTAAAAAACGTTTGTTGATATGCGTTCCCATGTTTTTGATTGCCATTGGTATTTTGTTGTATAGTTTGAGCGATGTAGAAGGCTTTAATATTATTTGGCGTTATTTTGCTTGGGCTAACCAAACGTTGGGTGTGATTACCCTATGGGCATTAAGTGTGTGGTTGATGCGTACGCGTCGCAAGTGGCATTTTATCACCCTTATTCCCGCCATATTTATGACAATAATTGTATCTTTGTATATTTTGATAGCCGACGAAGGTTTGAGTTTGCATTATAATTCATCGTTGGCTATAGCTATAGCAATAGCATTGTTATTAACCGGATTGTTTTACTTTAAAGAATTAAAAAGAAAATGAGCGAATTAACTTACAAACAACCCCATATTGCCACGCAATTAGATAAAGCAGCATTGAATCAAGCTTTTGCATTTTGCGATGCGTATAAAACCTTCTTAGACGAGGCTAAAACCGAACGTGAAGCAGTAAAAGTAACCGTTCAAATGGCCGAAGCTGCTGGTTTTAAACCCTTTACCTGGGGTATGCCCTTGCAAGCAGGCGATAAAATTTACTACCAAAATCGCAATAAATCTATTATTTTGGCGGTTATTGGTAGTGCGCCTATTTCGGAAGGTGTACGCATCTTGGCAGCCCATATCGATGCTTGCCGTTTGGATTTAAAACAAAATCCTCTTTACGAAAAAGAAGAATTGGCCTACTTTAAAACGCACTACTATGGTGGTATTAAAAAGTATCAATGGGTAAGCATGCCACTATCGTTGCATGGTGTAGTATTTTTGGCCGATGGTACTAAAAAAGAAGTTTGCATTGGCGAAGACGATATCGACCCTGTGTTGTATATTACCGATTTGTTGCCTCACTTGGCACAAGATCAAATGAAACGTTCGGCTCCCGAATTGATTAAGGGCGAAGAACTAAACTTGCTGATTGGTTCAATGCCTGTTACCGACGATACCGATGCTAAATGCTTGGTAAAAGAGCAAATCTTGCAAATTTTGAACGAAAAATACGGCATTACCGAAAAAGATTTCCGTTCGGCAGAATTATCGGCAGTGCCTGCCATGAAAGCCAAAGACGTTGGCCTAGACAGAAGCATGATAGGTGCGTATGGACACGACGACCGTGTTTGCTCGTATACTGCGTTAAAGGCCATTCTTGAATTAGAGAATCCTACCCATACCGCATTGTGCGTGTTGGCCGATAAAGAAGAAATTGGCAGCTGCGGCAATACGGGGTTGGAATCCACTTTTATGGCCTATTTTATCGAAGATATAGCCGAAACCTTGGGCAGCAAGGCACGCATTGTGCTATCGGCATCTAAATGTTTGTCGGCCGATGTTAACTCGGCTTACGACCCCACTTTCCCCGATGTATTTGAAGCGGCTAACTCGTCGTTCTGCAACCGTGGGGTAGTGGTAACTAAATTTACTGGCGCTCGTGGTAAATCGGGTTCTTCTGATGCGCACGCTGAATTTATTGCCGAAGTACACCATTTGCTAGATGCCAACAATGTAGTATGGCAAACCGGCGAACTAGGACGTGTAGACCTAGGCGGTGGGGGTACTGTTGCAGCCTATATTGCCAACCTAAACGTAGACGTAGTAGACGTAGGTGTGCCAGTGTTGTCGATGCACGCTCCTTACGAGGTTGTGGCTAAATTAGATGTATATATGACCTATAAATCGTTTGTTGCATTTATTAACGCCCAATAAAAAATGAAGATAGGAATCATTGTGGCCATGGATAAGGAGTATGAATTACTTCAAGGTATCCAATTGCCACAGCACGAACTCTTTTTGGTAAAAAGTGGTATAGGCAAGGTAAATGCAGCTATGGCTGCCATTAATCTAATCAATGAATATCAACCCGACTTGGTAATAAATAGTGGGGTGGCAGGCGGTATTGATACGTGTTTACAAGTAGCCGATTTGGTTATTGGCGCACAAACTTGCTACCACGATTTTTATGCCGGCGAGGTGTCAGACCATCTAAAAGAATTGGGCTTTGAACAATTTATTGAAGCCAACGCAAAGGTCTTGCAAACTGCTCAAAAGGTAGCAAGTGGCAGAGAAGATGTAAAATTTGGTTTGGGTTGTACGGGCGATCAGTTCATCACTACCAAACAAGAATTATTTAACATCAAAGACAAGTTCCCTAATGCCCTTTTTGTGGATATGGAATCGAATGCCATTGCGCACGTGTGTGCTAAATGTCAAGTTCCTTTTATTAGCTTACGCATTATTAGCGATACGCCTTGGGTAGAAAATCATGCCGATCAGTATGCTAATTTTTGGGTGGATGCGCCGCAAAAGAATTTTGAATTGGTAAAAAATATTTTAGAAGCCTTGTAATTATGCATGTTTTTTATGCCCCCGATATAGAGACAACCGCTGTTTTGCCCGAAGAAGAATCGCATCACGCTGTTCGCGTATTGCGTTTAGAGGTGGGTGCTACCATTCAAATTGTGGATGGTAAAGGTGGTGTTTTTTTGGGCACCATTGCAGTAGCCGATGCCAAACGTTGTTTGATTAATTCGTTGCAAGCCCAAGCCGTTGCCTATCGTCGCCCTTATTACTTGCACATCGCCATTGCGCCTACCAAAAACATGGATAGGCTAGAGTGGTTTGTAGAAAAAGCAGCCGAAATTGGTATAGACGAAATCTCTCCTTTGTATTGTCGATATTCGGAGCGTAAAAACCTAAAACCAGAACGCTTACAACGCATTCTGGTTTCGGCTATGAAACAATCCATTCAGCCTACGCTAACGGTGTTAAACGAGCCCACCACGTTTAAAGAATGGATAAAACAGGTTGATGCCGACCAAAAATTCATTGCGCATTGCCACGACGATGAAAAACAATTTTTGGCTTCTGCTATTAAGCCCGGTAAAAAAGTGTTGGTAATGATAGGCCCCGAGGGCGATTTTAGCGAAGAAGAAGTAGAATTGGCAAAGAAAGCAGGTTTTACGCCCGTTAGTTTAGGCGAAAGTAGGTTGCGTGTAGAAACGGCTGCCTTGGTAGCCTGTCAAACCGTTTCGCTTATGAACGATTTGGCGCAACGCACTGCCCCGTAAGGCAACTAGCGACAAGTGACAAGCGACACTTAAGTTAATCGCAGTCCCCAAGTAGTAAATAGTTTCATCAAATTCCCATTACTCTCGTTCATGGCTCTGGCCTTTTCACGTGGAGTAGTGGGTTTCTTTTTGCCTTCTATAAAATGAAACTCAATGCTAAGGGTATCGTTGCCTACGGCATCGCTTAAATAGCGTTGTAATTGTGGCTTTATATCGTTTAACTTGTTAAATACCACAAAATTGTCTACAGATGCGGTTAGCTTGTTGGCTTCTTTTGCAGGAGCGGTTCCAAAAACAAAGTGTAGGTCGGGATGTTCGGGTATGGTGTTAGAAAAGCGATACCAAGCTTCGTCTAGTTGTTGCTCGGTGTAGGCGTTTTCTCGTACCGTTACCGTTTCTTTTGTGGCTCCCTTAGCTATGTTTTTGCTGCGGTTAATAGACCCAAATAATCGACCAATTTTTTCTTTATCTTTAGCGGTAAGCGTGGTGGTGCGTACCACGGTTGATGTGGCAGCGGGGACCGCTGTAACCGGTGTGGTTTGAGATACGGTAGGGGTGGGTGGTACAGGCGCGCTAGAAGCACTAATGGTAGTAGTTAGTAAGCTAGCAAAAGGGAGTAGGGCTCGTTTGCTGCGGCGTCTTATTCTACTTTTTTTTTTTGATCAGTTAGCTGGCACAACCTGATAAGCATCAATTCCACCAAAAGGCGTTTGTTTTTGCTTTGTTTGTAATCTAATTCCGATTGATTGGCCTCTTCCATGGCGTCCAATAGGAAATCGGCAGGACATTGCTTTGCCTGCTCTATGTAGCGGCTACGAATGCTGGCACCTACCTCTAGTAATTTGGCTGTAGCTTCGTCTTTGCATACCAATAAATCCCTAAAGTGTGCCAATAATCCGCTAATAAAGTTGCCTGCGTCAAATCCTTTGTTTAGGATGTCGTTAAACAGCAGCAAGGCTTCGCTCATCTTTTGTTGCAAACACAAATTGGTAAGCGTAAAGTAATAGTCGTAATCAAGAACGCCTAAGTTGTCTATAACATCTTTGTAGGTTATCTTTTTGCCGCAAAAACTTACTACTTGGTCAAAGGTAGACAAGGCATCGCGCATACCACCATCCGATTTTACGGCAATGATGTTTAGCGCTTCTAGTTCTGCCTCTACGCCTTCTTTTTGGGCAATGTTTTGCAGGTGAGCAACGGTATCTTCTACGCTAATGCGATTAAAATCGTACACCTGGCAACGCGACAAAATGGTGGGTAGAATTTTGTGTTTTTCGGTGGTAGCCAAGATAAAAATAACGTACGATGGGGGTTCTTCTAATGTCTTTAAAAAGGCATTGAAGGCCGATGCCGATAGCATGTGCACCTCGTCGATAACGTAAATGCGGTATTTGCCAATTTGAGGCGGTGTTTGCACCTGGTCTATCAAGTCGCGAATGCTATCTACCCCATTGTTAGACGCAGCGTCTAACTCGTATATGTTGTACGACCTGCCCTCGTTAAACGAACGGCACGATTCGCATTCGTTGCAAGGTTCACCATTTACCAAATGCTCGCAGTTAATGGCCTTGGCAAAAATACGGGCGCTGGTGGTTTTACCCACACCCCTTGGACCGCAGAAAAGGTAAGCATGCGCTAGTTGGTTGCCCGTAATGGCATTTTTTAGGGTTGTAACCAATGCACGTTGTCCCACCACCGTATCAAAGGTGCTGGGTCTGTATTTACGGGCTGATACCACAAAGTTTTCCATGCTTTCTTTTTTGTTTTGGCAAATGTAGCGATAATTCTTTACATTCTACCGATAATTTACGATAACTTTTCTAACAATTGCATCAAATAATGGCTCATTACGTTGGTCGATGCTATGTTTAGTCGCTCATCGGGCGAATGTACCCCTAGCAAGGTAGGACCAAACGAAACGATGTTTAGCGATGGCATGGCTTTGCTAAATAGGCCGCATTCCAATCCAGCGTGGATAATTTTTACCTCGGGCATTCTGCCTAGTACTTGTTGGTATGCATCTTGGGCTGTTTTTAGCAATGGGGTGTCAAATTTGGGTTCCCATGCTGGGTAGGCACCGTGTATGCCGGCAGTGGCTCCGCATTCCGTTAGCAAGGTATAGGTTTCAAAAGCCAGTGCGTTTAGTTGGTCTTCAAAAGAACTACGTTGGCTAGTGGTAATAACCAGGTTGTTGTCAACTCTTTTTATCGAAGCCAAGTTGGTAGATGTTTCTACCACACCCTCTATGGTTTCGCTCATTTTTATAACGCCGTGTTTGATGTGGCAAAGGGCTTTAATAATTTGTTCGGTAAGGGCTGGTGTAAATGCCTTTTCTTGTTTGGGTTTTGACGATAAATCCATGCGCATTTTAGGTTCGTGTGCAAGCCACTTATCTTCTTGCTCGGCAATGTAAATATTCCAATCAATGCGAATGTGTTCGCGGTCGGCGTAGGGTACTACAAACAGGGCATTTGCCTCGCGCGCAATGGCGTTGTGCAAACCGCCCCCGTCAATGCGACACAAATAAAAAGGATATTTTTGGGCGGTTTGCTGCAAGAATTGTCCCAAAATTTGGTTGGCATTGGCGCGAGGCAAATGGATGTCGCTACCACTGTGGCCGCCCAATAGCCCCTTGATGCTTACTTCTATGGCAAACATACCCTTGGGAATGGTGGTCTCTTCTACCTTCCAATAGCCTACTGTTTCGCAACCGCCTGCACATCCCACAATCAACTCATTCTCGTCTTCCGAGTCTAGGTTTAGCAGGGTATTGGCGGTGATAAAACCAGCTTCTACCGCTGCTGCCCCAGTTAATCCGGTTTCTTCTTCTACGGTAAATAGTCCTTCTAGTTGTCTGTTTCCTTGGTAGTTAACCATAGCAGCCAGGGCCATGGCTATACCAATGCCGTTGTCCGCCCCCAATGTGGTTCCTTTGGCCCTCATCCAGCCATCCTCTACGTACGTTTGTATGGGGTCGTTTTCAAAATCGTGTGTGGTGTCATTGCGTTTTTCGCATACCATATCGGTATGGGCCTGTAGGGCTATGGCAGGAGCCTCGCCTGGGCGTATCATTACGATGTTGCCAGCCTTGTCGGTTTTGGTAAGAAAACCATGTTTTAAAGCAAACTCCCTTAGGTAGTTCATTATTTGTGTTTCCTTGCCCGATGGGCGTGGAATTTGACAGATTTCATCAAAAATTTGCCATACCATTTGCTCTGTGGTCAGCAATATTGTGTTCATAGTGTAAAAAAAACTTAAAAAATGAATATCTTTTCTTTATAAAGCACAAAAATAGGAAAAAGGATTTACACCCAAAAGGTTTGTAAGTTATATTTGTGTGCGTTTATCATGATAAAACTTTTTTTAGTCATACTAGCCATTTTGTTGCCCGCCATTTTACTAATGGGGTTTAAGGTTTTCTTTACCAAGAAAGGTAAGTTTCCACATACGCACGTAGAGGGTAATCCAGGTTTGCGTAAGCATGGCATAGGTTGTGTTAAATCGCAAGATAGAGTAGCACGTAATAAAAAAAATATATTTGAAATTGAATAATATGAAATCAACACTTTACATCGTAAATGCGGTGATGGTAGTAGCCATTGTTATTTTGTTTGTTTTGTTTTTTGGTAATAAACAAGAAGAAAAAACTGTTGCTCCAGTTCAAGTAGAAGGTGGCGTATCGGTAGCATATGTGCGCATGGATTCTTTGTTACTTAACTACAATGTGTACAAAACCATGAGCGAAGAGTTGCTTAAACAAGAAGAAAGCGCTCGTGCTACCTTAAACCAAAAAGCAGTAGAATTGCAACGCGAAATGGAAGATTTTCAAATGAAATTAGAAAATCGCGCTTTTTTAAGCGAAGAACGTGCCCGTGCAGCACAAGACAACATTTTGCGTAAACAACGTAACTTGCAAGAATTAACTGTAAAAATGGAACAAGACTTGGTGACCAAACAAAAACAAATGAACGATCAGTTGGCAGCCACTGTCGATTCTGTTATCAATGTATACAATAGCGAAAAAGGATTTACCTTTATTTTGAGCACAGCAGGTACCGATAATATTTTGTACGGCGAAAAATCGTTGAACATTACCAACGACGTGCTTCAACTATTGAACCAACCAGCACAATAAGTAGCCCAATAGCTTGTAGGCGAGCATTCCGTAGCGAGTGCTCGCTTTTTTTGTGAATAGAAACTTGTTTTGAGTTTGTAAAATTCCGTATAAACCTCTAAATTTGTAGTTCATCATTTTAATAAATACGATGGGTAAAAAAGACTTGAGAATAGTGTACATGGGTACCCCCGAATTTGCCGTTGAACCATTAAAACGATTGGTAGAAGAAGGGTATAACGTAGTAGGGGTGGTTACCATGCCCGATAAACCAGCAGGTAGAGGCCAACATTTGCAAGAATCGCCTGTTAAAAAATATGCGTTAGAAGAAGATATTCCTATTTTGCAACCCGAAAAGTTGCGCGATGAGGATTTTCTGGTACAATTAAAAATGTGGCAAGCCGATATTCAGGTAGTTGTAGCCTTTAGAATGTTGCCAGAGGTGGTTTGGAACATGCCTCGTTTGGGAACGTTTAACTTGCATGCTTCGTTATTACCTCAATATCGCGGAGCAGCTCCCATTAACTGGGCTATCATTAATGGCGAAAAAGAAACGGGTGTTACCACCTTCTTTCTAAAACATGAAATAGATACAGGTAATATTATTTTGCAACGCAGTACACCCATTCATGATGAAGATAATGTAGGCACACTTTACGACCGTTTAATGAACATGGGTGCCGATTTGGTGGTAGAAACCATGGAACGCATCACCATGGGCGATGTATCTACCATCCCTCAAGACGATAGCGTGGCTGTTAATCCAGCGCCTAAAATCTTTAAAGAAGACTGTAAAATCAATTGGAATAAATCGGCCGTTGAATTGCATAATTTTGTGCGTGGTCTGTCGCCCTATCCTGCTGCATGTACAGAGGTAAAAAACGATAAGGACCAAGTGTTAAGTTTAAAAGTATTAGAAACCGAGGTGATAGACCAAACCGTATCGGAACAGCCTGGTACATTGGTAAGCGATGGTAAAAAACAACTATATTTTGCTACCGAAGAAGGTTATTTATCGGTAAAAAAATTACAATTGGCAGGTAAAAAGGCCATGACTACCGAAGAACTATTACGCGGTACAAAATTATTCTCTTTGTAATACATTATGATAGACGAAGCAACCAAACAACGCATATTAGATGCCGCTAAGATAGAAGAGGTGGTAGGCGATTTTGTTACCTTGCGTCGTCGTGGGGTTAACCTAATAGGGTTGTGCCCTTTTCATAACGAAAAAACCCCTTCGTTTACCGTATCGCCAGCCAAAAATATCTGCAAATGCTTTGGTTGTGGCAAAGGCGGAACACCGGTTAACTTTATTATGCAGCACGAGCATTTAAGTTACCCAGATGCCTTGCGCTATTTAGCCAAAAAATACAACATAGAGATTGTAGAAAAAGAACTAACAGCCGAAGAAATGCAAGCGCGTACCAAACGCGAAAGCATGATGGCACTCAACGAGTTTGCAGGACGTTACTTTGTAGACCAATTGTGGAAAACCGAAGAAGGCCAATCGGTTGGGTTGGCTTATTTTCGCGAACGTGGCTTTTCGGATGCTATTCTGCAAAAATTTCAATTGGGATATAGCCTAAATCAGTATCATGCCTTGGCCGACGAAGCCATTAAAAGCGGGTTCTCCAGCACCATATTGAGCGATGTAGGTTTGGCCACCCGTAGTGATAAGGGGGGTATGGTAGATCGGTTTAGAGGCCGTGTCATGTTTCCCGTTCATTCGCTCTCTGGCAGAATCGTAGCCTTTGGGGGTAGGGTCTTGGTACAAACCGATAAATCGGCCAAATACGTCAACTCGCCCGAATCAGAAATTTACCACAAAAGCAACGAACTATACGGCATTTACTTTGCCAAAGAAAGCATTGTGCAACGCGATGCCGTGTATTTGGTAGAGGGATATACCGATGTGCTCTCTATGCACGAAGCGGGTATTCAAAACGTGGTTGCCTCATCGGGCACTTCGCTTACACAGGGTCAAATTAGAATGATACATCGCTTTACCAGTAATATTACGGTATTGTACGATGGTGATGCGGCAGGTATCAAAGCTTCTATTAGGGGTATCGACTTGTTGTTAGAAGAAGGCATGAACGTAAAGGTGGTGTTATTGCCCGATGGCGATGACCCAGACTCGTTTGCCAAAAAACACAATGCCAACGAATTTATCGATTATATAAAGCGTAATCAAGTAGATTTTATTCAATTTAAATCGGGTTTGCTCTTGGCCGATGCAGGGAATGATCCTATTAAGAAATCGCAATTAATTAACGATATTGTTCAGTCTATTGCGGTTATCCCCGATGCGATTACCCGTTCGTTGTACATACAAGATTGTGCTACTCGTTTCTCGGTACGCGAATCCTTGTTAGGCGAAGCGGTACAAAAATTGCGTCAAGAAAAAATGGTGCAGAAGCCTGCGCAACCAGCATTGCCTACTCAACATGCAACGCCATCGGCTATTGTTCCTATCGAACCAGAAATAACCAAACAATCGGGTAGCGACTTGCCTTATACCTATAACCAAGAGCAAGTAATTATGCGCTATTTGGTAAATTACGGAAAGCAAACGTTATCTTTTTTTGATGCCGAGAGCAACGATATGATGCATTTTTCGTTGGCCGATTATATCGATCTTATGTTGGCCGAAGATGATATGCCTTTGCAATTTCCTTTGCATCGTCAGTTATTAGACGAGGCTATGCATACCGACCAAACCGATTTGCGCAATTACTTCTTAAATCATACCAATCTATCCATTCAAAATTACGTATTCTCGTTAATCGAAGATAAGTACGAACATTGCAGAACGTTTAAAGAAGAAGATGCCGAGAAACTAAGTTCTCAGCTTTCGCAAGAAATGCCGCAAGTTATGTTAGAATTTAAATTGCGTACGGTAAAGGGTCGTTTAAAAGAGGTGTCAGAGGCTATAAAACAAGCTCAGGTCAATCAAGATAATGACCAATTAGCATCCCTTATTCAACAGCAGGTTCACTATGTTCATGTGCAGCAACAAATTGTAGATAGCTTACGCGAAAGTAAAATACAGCGCTTTTAGTCTATTACCGGAAGTGGTTCTTTGCGTAACGAGAAAACAAATTCAAGCCCGCCACCTGGGTGATGTTTAGCCAAAATTCTACCTTGATGAAAGGCAATGGCATTTTTAACAATGGCCAATCCTAGTCCTGTACCTCCTAGTTTTCTGGATCTTCCTTTGTCTACTCGGTAAAAACGGTCAAATAAGTGGTTAAGGTGTTTTGATTCAACGCCTATTCCGGTATCGGCGTATGATACGTGTAAAAATTCGTTATCAACCCTAAAGCAGTTAATTTGAATGCTAATATTGCTTCCTGCATAATGTAGGGTGTTGTCTATCAAGTTACGGAAAATAGAGTATAGCAGCGACATATTGCCTTTGATAATAGCATTATGCGGCATCGTAACTTCGGTGGTAATGTGCTTTTCTTCTAGTTCTAGCGATACGTCTTTTAGTACGTTCTCAATTACCTCGTTTAGGTTTATTTCGTCGCGATCAAAAATACCAGAACCTTCGTCTAACTTGTTCAACATAGAGATATCTTGTAGCAAGTAGCTAAGTCGAATAGCTTGTGCGTGGCAACGTTCAATAAAAAAGTCGCGTTTGTCGGTATCCATTCCAGGATTATTAATAATGGTTTCCATAAACCCTTGGATACTACTTACCGGGGTTTTAAGCTCGTGCGATATGTTTTGTGTTAATTGACGTTTTAGCAAAGCTTGCTCTTCTTTTTCGGTAATATCGTCAATGGTAATTTCGCAACTCTTATCGGGAAAAACAATACCATGTACTACCATAATACGGTCGTTTTTATGCACCTGCATGGTTTTGGTTTCTAGTACATTCTTGTAATCGCGTTGTTTATCGTCAAAGAATTCTACAATGTCAAATAGTTCAGGTATATCAAAAATCTTTTCGGAATACTGTATGGGTCTATCAGAAATTAAGTTGGCATATTGAATAAACAACTCGTTCGATATAATTTCTTTGCGTTGTGGCGAAAAAATGCACAAACCGCGTTTGGATAAACGCAAGTGGGCCCACAATTTTTCGCGTTCCATATCCAACGCCTTTTGGGTACGTTCTAGTTTTTGGTAACTTCTAACAATGTATTCGCTAATTTCGCTAAACTCATTGTCTGGAAAATTGTATTTATCGCCCGAGTCTACTCGCTCTATCAGTTGTTTTAATACTTTAATGGTAGATCTAAATCGCAATGAGGTACTGTAATAAGCAATGGTAGAAATAGCAAAAAGCAGTATGGTTACAAAAATGGGGATGTAACTAATGGGTAATGCCTCAGAACGATTGTTATAGGCTTTGGCAATACGTAGGTAACCGTCTTTGTTTTTTTTGGCGTAAAAAAAGTATAGTTGGTTATTGTACGATGAATAGCGCAACGAACTACCTGTTCCGTATCGATGTGCTTCGCGTATTTCTTTTTTGTTAGCATGATTCTCTAAACTATCTACACAGATATGGTTATCGTATAGTATAGTTCCTTCGGCGTTTATCTTGCTAATGCGTAGGGTAGTGTCGGGTAATTGTTGCAAAGGAGTGCCACTTTCTAGCATTTTTGCGTACAATTCCATTTGTGTTTCTAGCTTTTCGGTTGCATTGCTTTTTTCGTAGCGTATCGAAAAAAGTACAATAATCAGCGAGAATAAAATAAAAATAGATACAAAGTAGGTGGATATACGTTGGTTGGTAGTCATACTAGCGGGGCAGTTGATTAAGTAAATATTGCGTATTCTTTCCTATGATGGGATGCTTAAGCGTCGGTGCAATTTCGCACAGTGGTTCTAGCACAAAACGGCGTGTATGCATACGTGGATGCGGAACAATTAGGTCTTCTTGATTAATTTGTTCTAGGTTATAGTACAAGATATCAATGTCCATGCTTCTGTCTGCGTATTGCAAGTTAACGCTTTTGTGCATGCGACCTAATTCTTTTTCTATTTGTTGGGTAAGGTGTAATACGTCTATGGCACTAAGAGTAGTCTGCAGGCAAATGGCACTATTGGTAAATAAGTTGTTCGACTCAAAACCCGCTGGCGCTGTGGTGTACAGCGCCGATTTATGGGTAATGGGGCCAATTCGTTCTGCTAACAAGGCGTAGGCTTGCTCTATCAGCTCTTTGCCATTGCCTATGTTGCTACCCAATGCCAAATATACCTTATTTGTTGGCACGTTTACGTTCTATTTCGTCCAAAATAATTTTACGCAGACGCATAGCATTGGGGGTAATCTCTACGTATTCGTCTTCTTTAATGTATTCCAATGCTTCTTCCAAACTAAATACAATGGGAGGTACAATTTTTGTTTTTTCGTCCGAACCCGATGCACGCATGTTGGTTAGTTTTTTTGATTTGGTTACGTTAATCACCAAGTCGCCCTCTTTGCAGTGCTCGCCCACCACTTGTCCTGCATATACCTCGTCTTGTGGGAATACAAAGAATTTACCGCGGTCTTGCAACTTATCAATAGCGTATGCAAAAGCCGTACCGCTTTCCATGGCAATCATCGAACCGTTTACACGGCGTGCAATATCGCCTTTATAGGGTGCGTATTTAATAAAACGGTGTGCAATAACCGCTTCGCCTGCAGTGGCGGTAAGCAAATTGGTACGCAAACCAATAATACCACGCGATGGAATGTGGAATAGCAAGTGAATGCGGTCGTTTTTGCTTTCCATGTTCACAATTTCGCCTTTGCGCGAGGTAACTAGTTCAATCACCTTGCCCGAGTTTTCTTCGGGAACATTTACGGTAAGTTCCTCAATAGGTTCGCATTTAACCCCGTCAATTTCTTTGTAAATAACTTGAGGTTGACCTACTTGCAATTCGTAACCTTCGCGACGCATGGTTTCAATCAATACCGAAAGGTGCAATACACCACGGCCATATACGTGCCAAATATCGCTCGATTCTTCTTTTTCAACGCGCAAGGCCAAGTTTTTATCCAACTCTTTTACCAAGCGTTCGTGAATGTGGCGCGAGGTAACGTATTTACCATCCTTGCCAAAGAAAGGCGAGTTGTTAATGGTAAATACCATGCTCATGGTAGGCTCGTCAATGGCAATAGGGGGCAATGCATCTGGCTCGTTTAGGTCGCAAATGCAATCGCCAATATCAAATTTATCCAAACCAATAACGGCGCACAATTCGCCCGACGAAACCTCGCTAACTTTGGTTTTGCCAAATCCGCTAAATACGTTTAGTTCTTTAATGCGGCATTTGTTGATGCTGCCATCGCGGCGTACCAAGGCAATATCGGTGTTTTCTTTAATAGTACCACGGTGTACACGTCCAATGGCAATTCTACCCACGTACGACGAAAAGTCTAGCGAGGTAATAAGCATTTGCAATGGGCCTTCTATGGTTTTAGGAGCAGGAATGTGCTCAATAATAGCGTCCAATAGGGGGTAGATGTTGTCGGTTTGGTTTTTCCAATCGGTCGACATCCAGTTTTGTTTAGCCGAACCATATACCACAGGAAAATCCAATTGGTCTTCGGTAGCGTCCAAGCTAAACATCAAATCAAATACCGCTTCGTGTACTTCGTCGGGGCGGCAGTTGGGTTTATCCACTTTGTTAATAACCACAATGGGTTTTAGGCCAATTTCAATGGCTTTTTGTAGCACAAAACGGGTTTGAGGCATGGGACCTTCAAAAGCATCTACCAATAGCAAAACGCCGTCTGCCATGTTAAGTACGCGTTCTACCTCGCCACCAAAGTCCGAGTGCCCAGGGGTGTCAATGATGTTAATTTTGGTGCCTTTGTAGTTAATAGAAACATTTTTAGACACAATGGTTATACCACGTTCACGCTCTAAGTCGTTGTTATCCAATACCAATTCGCCTGCCTTTTCGTGGTCTTTGTACAAAGCGCCAGCTACTAACATTTTATCAACAAGGGTAGTTTTACCGTGGTCAACGTGTGCGATAATCGCTATGTTTCTAATATTTTGCATACAATAAAATTTGAGGGTACAAAGATAGTGCAAACCGAGCGCAATGACAAAAAAACAATGTTTTTTTAGGCTTATTTTATGTGTTAATGCATGCTTGCATGTAATTAGCACATAAAATATAGCCGTAGTAGCAAACGCAGTTTGCTGTCATTGCCGAGGTGTCGCCTATCTTCACGAGGGCTTGTCCCGAGTAAAGATAACTCGCAACCTTTCGACATTTGACTTTATTTTACTACCTTTGTCTTCTATTTTAGCGTAGTTTATGAAAGTAATTCTTGCCGAAAAACCATCGGTAGCCAAAGACATCGCCCGCGTATTGGGCGCCAAGAACCGCAAAGAAGGGTATATAGAAGGAAATGGCTACCAAGTTACATGGGCGTTTGGACACCTTATTACATTGGCCGATCCGGGAACCTACGGATACGAAAAATGGAATACAGCCGATTTGCCCATGTTGCCCAGTGTTTTTATATACAAACCACAAGGCGATGACGGTGCACAAAAGCAGCTTAATACGATTGTCTCTTTGTTTCAAGCAGCCGATAGCATTATTTGCGCTACCGACGCCGGGCGCGAAGGTGAGGCTATCTTTCGTTACATATACACCCATGCCAAGTGCGATAAACCCGTAGAGCGACTATGGATTTCGTCCATGACAGACGAGGCTATATTAGAAGGATTTGCTACGCTAAAACCTGCTAGCGAATACCAAAATCTGTACCATTCTGCCAAAGCCCGCAACGAAGCCGATTGGTTGGTAGGCATGAATGCTACGCGTGCCCTTACGTTGGCATCGCGCTCTAAAAAAGCACTTTCGTTGGGTCGTGTGCAAACGCCCACTTTGGCCCTTATTTGCAAACGCTATCAAGAACATACCAATTTTCAGCCCGAGCCCTTTTATACAGTAGAAACCGATTTGTTTGCGCAAGAGCAAGCTTTTGTTGCTAAATACCCCGAACGTTTCTTGCAAAAAGAAAAGGCAGAGGCTTTGGCAGCCCTATTACCTGCCGTAGTTACCGTAGCCGATAAACAGGTGAAGCAAAAGGTAGAAAAGGCACCCTTGCCATTCGATTTAACCTCGTTGCAAGCCGAAGCCAACAAACGCTACAACGTTAGTGCACAACAAACCCTCGATCCCGTACAAGCCTTATACGAACGCCATAAAATGCTTACCTATCCCCGTACAGGTAGCCGTTATTTGGGCGATGATATGGTAAAAGAGGTGCAAGGTAAATTATCAAACTTGTCGCAACTATCATTTGGTGAGGCATTTAGCAAGTCTATTACCCAATTATCATCGGGTAGTTTTAACACGGCTTGTTTCGATAGCAAAAAACTAACCGATCACCATGCCATCATCCCTACATTTCAGCACATGAATTTGTACGGGAATTTAACCGATATCGAAAAGAAAATCTATCAAATGGTTTGTTTTCAGTTGGTTATGGCATTGTTACCTGTCTGTAAAAAAGAAATCCTAGCCTATAAATTTCATTTTGCTGACGATAAAGAACTATTAGAAGCATCGGGAACCACCATCAAAGAGATGGGGTGGCGTGCCGTGCTTAGCAAAGATGCGGTAGACGATGATGCCGAGGGCGAAGATAAACAGTTGTTGCCCAACCTAAAAAAAGGCGAAGAGGTACAGCTTACAGGCTCTCGTATCAAAGAAGGCATGACCAAAAAGCCAGCCCTGCTTACCGAGGCCACCTTATTAAAAGCCATGGAAACAGCCGGCAAGCAATTAGACGACCCCGAGGCGGTACAGGCCATGAAAGACTGTGGTTTAGGTACACCTGCCACGCGGGCTAACATCATCGAAACCTTGTACAAGCGGGCCTATATAGTGAACGAGAAAAACAAATTGGTTCCTACCGATATAGGCATGCAGGTCTATGAACTTACCTGCGAGTTGCCCATTGGTAACCCAGCCTTAACTGGCGAGTGGGAAAAGAAACTCAACTTAATGGCCAAAGGTGAATACGAGGTAGAAGCCTTTTACCAAGAAATCATCCAATTTACCAAAACCGAAACCGCCCGCCTACTCAATGATGGCAAAACGGTGCAAACTGGTACCATAGAAGGCATTAAATGCCCCATTTGTGGTGGTCGCATCAAAGAAACCGAAAAAGCCTTTGGTTGTTTGGGGTACAAAGACGGTTGCAAATTTGTGCTGTGGAAAGACGTCGCCAAAAAGAAATTAACCGAAAAGCACTTGCGCCAAATCATAGAAAACGGCATGACCGATGTAATCAAAGGTTTTACCAGCAAGGCAGGCAAACCTTTTGATGCACGCTTAAAATACAGCCCCGAACAGCAAAAAATGGTGTTTGATTTTACCCCCGAGCAAATAGGCCAATGTCCCGTTTGTGGCAAAGATATTATAGAGGGTAAACGCGGATTTGGTTGTAGCGGTTACAAAGAAGGATGTACCTTTGTGGTGTGGAAAGAACAATACGGCAAAGAATTATCTTCGTCGCAAGTGGGTAGGTTGCTAAAAGGCGAAGCCTTGTCGCTAAAAGGCTTTGTAAAACAAGACGGTACCAAATTTGATGGTAAATTAAAGTTAGTAGAAGCCCCCGAAGATAAGCATCTTTATAGGGTAGAGTGCGAAGAGGCAAAGCCTTCGGACGGCAAAAAAAAGAAAACTACCAAGAAAGATGATGCGCCTGAATAGATTCGTGTAAAAACGTAGAGGCAGATTGCTTAAATTTCTCTACCGATTCGGTAGTATAGAAAAGGCATTGCCCGTTTTTGTCTAATTTACTTTCTATTTCGGTATGTCTTTGCAGATAATGGGCTAAACTTTGGGCAATAATAGGACCTTGCGAAACAATGTGCATGTGCTTTGGCGCATGCATTTTTATTTTATCCAGTAGTAAAGGGTAGTGGGTGCATGCTAGTACCAAGGTATCTATTTGTGGATCGTTTTGTAGCAATTGGTCGATGTATTTTTTGATAAAATAGTCGGCTCCTTCGCTTTGGTACTCGTTATTTTCTATAAGTGGCACCCACATGGGGCAAGATTGCCCAGTAACGGTAATATCAGGGAATATTTTTTGGATTTCCATCGGATACGAACCCGATTGAATGGTTCCTTCTGTACCCAATAATCCTACGTGGCGGGTTTGTGTAAGATGACCAATCGCCTCAACGGTGGGTCTGATTACTCCTAGCACCCTTCTGTTGGGGTCAAGTAAGGGAAGGTCTTTTTGTTGAATGGTGCGTAGCGCCTTGGCCGATGCTGTATTGCAGGCTAAAATAACTAGCGCACAATCCATTTCAAATAATTTTTTTACACATTGTAATGTGTATTGGTACACCACCTCAAACGAACGGGTACCATAAGGAGTTCGGGCATTGTCGCCCAAGTACACATAATCGTACTGAGGTAACAATGCCCTAAACTGTTCTAGTATGGTAAGGCCTCCGTAGCCCGAATCAAATACACCGATACGCATCTTTAGAAGCCTTTAAGTGGTTATTATAAGCCTAATGCTTTTTTTACTAAAGCGGCAACGTCTGTGGTTTGTGCCGATTTGTAAGCAATAATGCCGGCTGTGTTGTCTAAGATAAAAGCGAAACCGTTTTGTTCACCTACTTTGGCAATGGCTTCGTCCATTTTAGCAATAATAGGCATAAACAATTCTTGTTGTTTCTTTTTAAGGGTTTCGTCAGCACTTTTGGTAAATTCTTGGATGCTTTGTTGCAAGCGAGCCAATTCGTTTTCTTTGTATTGACGGATAGCTGCGTCTAGCGTGTCAGCTTGTGCTGCGTATTCTTGGTATTTGCGTTGAAATTCTTCTTCTAGTTTTTTACCTTCGGTAATGTATTTCAAATTCATATCTTCCAAGGTCTTCATGGCAGCATTGTATTCTGGCATCACTACCAATACTTCTTGTTTATTTACATAACCAATTTTTAGTCCTTGTGCAAATGCTCCTAATGGAAGAATCATCATTAGGGCTACCAATAATTTTTTCATATCTATCGTGTTAACTTATTAATTACTTATTTAGCATATCCCATTTTAGATAATACAGCATCGCTGATGTCGTTTGCAGGGTTAGCATACAAGATGCTTGGGCTAGAAGCACGATCATCTACGCGCATATAACCTTCTTTTTCGGCAATTTCTTTAATAGCGTTGTAGATTTCGTCTTGAATAGGACGCATCAAACTTTCGCGTTTTTTGTACAATTCGCCATCGTTACCAAAATATTTGCGTTTTAAATCTTTTGCTTCGGTTTCTTTGGCAATGATAGCTTGCTCTTTTTCTTTCTTTTGTTCGTCGGTTAAGAAAACCATCTCCGATTTGTAATTGTTCATTAAATTATCAGCTTCTGTATTTAATGCATCAATTTCTTTTTGCCATTTTTTTGAACTTTGTTCCAATTGTTGGGCAGCCGACTCGTATGCTGGAATATTCTTTAAAATGTATTCCATATCTACTAAGGCCCATTTTTGAGCCATGGCACTTACGCAACCAATAAACAAGGCAATGGCCAATACACTTACTTTTTTCATATTTTCTATTTTTTAGTGTTTACATTTCTTTAGACGCAAATATAACTAAAAAGTTTAGATGCATCTTGCTTATATAGTTTTAATAATGTTTAAAACTCTTGTCCAATAACAAAGTGGAATTGGCTACCACTTACTTTGCCGTTTACTTCGTCAAAGCCGTATGCCCAGTCAACACCTAGCAAACCAAACATAGGCATGTATACGCGCAAACCAACACCTGCCGAACGTTTTAAGTCAATGGGGTTAAAGTCGTGATAATCGCGCCAACAGTTACCTGCTTCAGCAAAACCTAATACCCATACCATGGTGGTTTCTTTCATCAAGATAGGATAGCGTAATTCTAAACTAAATCTAGAGTAAATGTTGCCGGCTTGTCCACCGTCGTCGTAGGTAGGGGTAAGCGAACCATTGGTATAACCGCGTAGGGCTACTGTTTCGGTTGCATAGGTACTGCTATAACCACTCATACCATCGCCACCTACCCAGAAGGTTTCAAATGGCGAGCGTTTGTTGATGTTATAGTAACCCAAGAAACCAAATTCGGCACGTCCCATTAGTACCAGTTTGTTGTCGGGCGTTAAAGGAACAAAGAAACGCGATTTGAACTTAATTTTATAGTATTCAATCCAACGATACTTGGTTTGTTGGTCGGCATGTTCGTAATCAATTCCGTCCCAAATAGAGTAGGGAGGAGTTAATGCCAACGATAGCGAGATGTCGCTACCTCTACTGGGGTAAATGGGTTGGTTTAGCGAGTTTCTAGATAGAATAACAGAAATGTTAAAGTTATTTGCTACACCTGTATTTAGGGCAAAATAGTCCCAATGGCTCAAATTGTAGTTTAGGTATGCAATTTGTCCATACAAGGTAAAGTAGTCGTCTGGCCAATTTAAGCGTGTACCAATACCCGCGGTAATACCCAATGTTTTAATGTACTTGTCTGGGTCGTAATCGTAAGAGTACCACGAGTTATCCGAGTAGTAATATTGGCTATATTGCGAACTATAAGTACTACTAATACCCGACTGAATAGAATAGTATGCCGAGAACGAGAAGGTATTGGGACGTTTGCCACCTAACCATGGCTCTGTAAACGATAAACTATAGGCTTGGTAGTACATACCATTGGTTTGGGCGCTTAAGGTAAGGGTTTGTCCGTCACCTTGTGGTAATGGTCTGTACTTTTTAAAATTAAATAGATTCTTTAACGAGAAATTGGTAAATTTCAGTTTTAAGATACCCACAACGCCTGTTTGTCCCCAACCAGCCGACAACTCAATTTGGTCGTTTCTTTTGGATTCAAGCACGTAGGTTAAATCTACCGTTCCATTTTCGGGGTCTGGTTCGGTGCGAATGTCCATTTTGCCAGGGTCGGTAGAGAAATGCCCCGTAGCGGCTAACTCACGCATAGAACGCATAATGTCCGATTTGCTAAACAAATCGCCAGGCTTGGTTCTTAATTCACGGCGAACAACGTGTTCGTACAGATACTCGCTACCTTCAATGTTTACACGGTTAATGGTTGCTTGACGACCCTCCATAATCCTAATCTCAAGGTCGATAGAATCGCCTACGATGTTGGTTTCGTAGGGCTGCATATTAAAGAACAGGTAACCATTGTCCAAATACAAGTTGCCTACGCAGTCTTCGTCTTCGTGCAGGCGTTGGGTTAATTTCTTTTGGTTGTATACATCGCCTTTCTTTATGCCCAATACTTGTTTTAAAAAGGCAGTAGAGTATACGGTGTTGCCAATCCAATTGATGTTTCTAAAGTAGTATTGTTTACCCTCGTTTACGGTGATGTAAACATTTACGTATTTTTCTTTGTTTTTTTCTTTGGTATTATCAGGAACAACGCTGTCTGCTACAATATAGGCATCTCTATAGCCTAATTCGTTGTATTTATCAATAAGCAGTTGTTTGTCGTTTTTGTATTCGGCTGGAATAAATTTTTTATTTCTAAAGATGTTTAGAATATTACCCCTGTCGTTTGTTTTTTTCATGGCTCGATCAAGTTTTCTAGCAGAAACTTGCTCATTACCTGTAAAATAAATGTGATTAACCTTAATTTTTCGGCCTTTGTCTATTTGTACGTCCACAATGGTTTCAGCACCATCTTCTTCGCGTGGAACTACCGATACTTTGGCATAGTAGTAACCTTTGTCTAAAAAGTAGTCGGTAATGTTTTTCTTGGCTTTGTCAATAAGGTAGGGAGTAATTTGCGAGCCTTTGCTAATGCCCATGCACTTTTCAACCTCTTCTTTTTCTTTCTTTTTAGTGCCGGTGATGTTGATTTCGCTAACCTTTGGACGTTGGTCTAGGTGGATGTTTAGCCATATGTTATTGTCTTGTACACCAGCTATTTCTAAACGAACATTGGTAAATAATCCTTGTTTCCAGAATCGTTGAACCACATTGCTAGTGGCATCGCTAGGAATGGTTATTTTTTGTCCTACTTTTAGACCAGAGTAACCCACCAATACAAACTCATCGTAGTTGTTGTTGCCAGATATGGTAATAGCCGAGATGGTATACTCTTTTGGAGCTGTATAATCCACCTCTGGTAGGTCTTGAGCAAATGCACATAGCACACTCAATACCATCAACCATATCATGTAAACGAGTCTTTTAAGCAACATATTTTTATTGGGTTACTTGTTCGCTCGTTTTACCAAAACGACGTTCTCTGGATTGGAAATTAACAATGGCTTGATACAAATCTTCTTTGCGGAAATCAGGCCATAACACCTCTGTAAAGTACAATTCTGTATAAGCAATTTGCCATAGCAAGAAGTTGCTGATACGGTATTCTCCGCTGGTTCTGATCAGTAGTTCAGGGTCTGGGTATTTTGCAGTGCTTAAGTAGTTGCTTATGGTAGTTTCGTTGATATCGGCAGTTGCTAAGTTGCCGTTAATGCCATCGCTTACCATGCTTCTAATGGCTTCTGTTATTTCCCAACGTGACGAGTAGCTAAGGGCTAATATTAGGTGTAAGCCTGTATTATTTGCTGTTTGTTGTATACATTGTTGCAATCTGTCAGCCGTTTCTTTAGGCATGCGCGATGTATCGCCAATGGTTAATAACTTAACGTTATTTTTGGCAAGAGTAGGGGTCTCTAACTCAATGGTTTTTACCAATAAATTCATAAGAGCATCTACTTCTGCTTTGGGCCTGTTCCAATTTTCGGTAGAGAAAGCATACAAAGTAAGGTATTTAATGCCTAATTCTGCAGCAGCTTCGGTTGTTTCGCGAACAGAAGTTACTCCGTTTTCGTGGCCAAAAATACGTTGGTTACCCATTTTTTTGGCCCATCTGCCGTTGCCATCCATAATAATGGCAATGTGTTGGGGCAATTTATTTTTGTCAATTTGTTCTTTGTATTGGCTCATGCGTTAGCGACAGTATTTATTGGTGTCAAATAAATTGAACGTAATGTATAAGTTTGCAATTGAGTAAAAGTCTGTATCAAAGAACCCTACGTTGGGTACTTGATAAGGGTTGTCTAATACTTTGTTATTGGCATTGGTAACATCAAAATTATCGATAAATAATTTATGTATAGTCCATTCTAGGCCTAATGTCCAGCGTCTATTGATGCGCCACTTACCACCTATGCCAAATGGTATGTTAACCTTGTATGCGTTTCCGCCCGAATATAGGTCGCTGTACGTTGTTAGTCCAATGCCCAATACGATGTAAGGTGTTGCGTGGTAACGCGCCTTATAGTATTTAGATTCGCCTATGTCAAAAAAGTTAAATTCAACGGTAGCATCTGCATCTACAAATCCGCGTTGAAATTCTGCAAAGGCTTGTCCGTTAGGGAACGTATAACCAAAATCTCTGGTATCTCCTTGAACAACGGCATAGCGTACAGATGCCTTAATGGCCCATCGTGTGTCTATGTTGTAACGATACAATGCTCCTATAGACCATCCTGGACGCTGAAAAGGTGTTGAGTGGTTTGCATCACCTAGATAAAACGCTGTTCCGCCAGATAGTCCTAATTCGTGGTTATAGGCAGCATATGTGCTATTCACGTTTAGTGACAAAAATACAATCACAAGTAATAACAACCTGTGTTGTTGAATGATTTTATTCATAAGTTTGTGGTAGAGAGCGTATAATCTTTACATGTATATCCTCCGTCGTCTTTATCATGCAAAGATAATGATTATCTTTTGTTTTGCAGAATAGATTTTTAAAATATAGTGCTTTTTATCTAGTAAAATATATTAAAAATCGTTAGTATAAGGTATAAAAAAAGGAGAATAACGTGTATTCTCCTTTTTTTTGTATGATAAGTGGTGGTTTAGTATTCCCACAAATCTTGTTCAAAGTTGATAATAAATGTTTTGATGCGTTCTTGTTCTTTATGCATTTCTTCTGCCGTATTGTTGTACTGTAAGATGTTACGGTTCATGATGCTAGATTCTTTAAAGATATAGCTACCAAAACGGCGTTTAATGAATAAATCGTCCATGGTTTCGCGAGCACCGTTGTTCTTGTCAGAGATAAGAGCTTCTTGTTGTGCTAGGTAAGGACGCATATCGTCGTATGGTACCCAGAACAAGGGGAACTTTTGCAATCCCAATTCATAATCTTCTTTGTACCAAATGGGGCACAATGCTATTAAGCGTACGGTAAATACAGAATTGTGTTTGTCAAAGTACCATACCTCTTTTGCATAGTATTTTACTATTTCGCGATTAGGAATGTTACTTTCGTCAATTTCTGCACTTAAGGTGTCACCTGTGATAGAGTCGGTTTTAACGGTTAGCAAAATGTCGTACGATTTTACAAACTCATCAAAGTCAACACGGTGCTCCTCTGTGAAGATTTCCTTATTGTCAAGATATTTGTATGCTCTAACTTTATCTTCTTCGAACAAGCGGAAAATAGTGGTAAATAAACTTTGACGGTTGTCGCTTGCTTCTTCGGGAAAATACAAAGGATAATTCATTTTTTCGCGAAGGTCAATGATGCGATATACCACTCGTTGCCAAAGAACGTCGTCTGCCCTAGGATTGTTGTATTCAATGGGCTTTCTTTCTTCCAACGATATACTGGTTGGAAGATTGGTAATAGCTGCAACGTCACCTGTTTCGTCAAAGAACGAATTCTCTGCTTCTTGTGCATTGGCAACTAATGGCAATACTAAAAATAACCCAAAAGTTAATATTCTATTAAACGCTTTCATATAATCGTATTAGTTTACAGTTACGTCAATTGCAGGCAATACTCTTTCAATTCCGTCAGGACCAATGGCTCTAATACGAGAAATAAAGAATGTTTTGCCTTTAGTCATACGTTGTATAGTTTGCTTTTGTGCCGATGTAAATGCTGCTGAGTTAGATGTTTGTTTCATTGAGTTACCCATTGAGTCGAACGATGTTAAATCGTAACCTACTACGCGGTATTTTACATCTAGGTCTGCGTCTGGAAGTTCAGCACGTATGCCAGGAGCACTTACTAGGTTACCTTTTGCAATAGGTTTACCTTGACCTTTGTATTTTTGCTCACGACCATCTGCTTGATAAGAGATGTAGGCAACTGGGTCTGGCAACGCTTTTACGCGGAATGATTTTTTACCAATGCCTTGTACTTTACCATCAGACATTTTTGCAGCTACGGTAATGTTACATTCTACACCTACTTTGCGTGGTTTAACGCTCCAACCTTTAGCAGTACGTTTGATGTCGGCATTGCTAATGTTAACTTGGATGTTTTGAGCGGCAACACCAGGAACAGATACGCTAATTGGGTTTTCAATACCAGCATAGAATACGTTCATCATGTCGGCAGAAATTACAGCAGTAGGTTCACCTACAATGTATGAGCTGCTAAAATGATAAGGTTCAATGCTACCGTCGGCTCTTGGTAGTTCAATGGTACCAGCGATATCAAATGTACCTACTTTAGAGCAGTTAACTTCGTAGTTAGAACTTTCTAGCACTTCGCCATTCAAGGTAATTTTGGGGCGTTGAGTTGAGTCAACGGCAGCCAAAATGATGCGAGCTTGGTAGTTGCCACCGCGAGTAACGTAAGAAGACACAGGAATAACTTCTGCGGTAATTTTATTTACACGGAAGTCGCTAGCGTCAACTTGGTTTTTCAAATAACCTACAACTTCAGATTCGGTGTAACGCAAGTCTGATTGAATTTTGGTCAACAAGGTAACACAGGCAGAAACTGGCATAGAGCTAAAACGTGCGGTTTCCCACGATTGTTTGTCGCCGTTTACAATTTTATCTTCTGTGTTAAAGTTTTCTTTAATAGCAGCAACTTTTGCGCTGTCTTTTTGAACCAATGCTGCCATGTTTGCGGCATAAGTATTTAGGCGATCTTTTAAGATAACACCACGTTGTTCTTTAACAGGTTTGGTAGAGTCTAGGGCGATTTGCGCACCAACGTCAACATTATCTTTGTTTTCGATATTAGGATAGTTGATGGTGTCGCCGTCTGCAGCTGCTACCATGTCTTTTTTAAGTTGCTCAATCTCGTTGTATAGTTCTTGAGTTTGTTTTCTAACATCGTATGCTTTGTCTAACCATTCGCCCACTTTTTCTGGGTTTCTTGATTTTAAATCAGAGAATTGGTTATAAAGCGCGTTGTTTTTTAACTCAGAGCTATATAGGGTTTTGTTAAGGCTGTCCTGTACTAGGGTGAAGCCGTTTAGCACATCGGTAGATACGTTCAATGCAAGCATTGCCGTTAGTACGATGTACATCATACTAATCATCTTCTGCCTTGGTGTTTCCGGACAATTTGCTGCACTCATATTCTTATATTAGTCTATTAAGTGTTAGTAAAAGAAATTATACTCTCGCACCGAATGCGTTCAACATGTTACCGTAAACATTGTTCAAGCTGCTAACTTGTTGAGTAAGTTTGGTAGCTTGGTCTTTGAATGCGATGGTTTCTGCAGAAGCAGCGTCCATAGCGGTTTGGATTTTTTTCAAGTTGTCGTTTACGTCGTTTACGATACCAGCTTGTTCGCTGATCGATTTAACTTGCATTTCGTAGCTTGCGTTGATAGCTGACAAGTTTTTGGTGATACCTTGCATTTCTGTCATATAACCTTTAGCGTCAGCAGCAACGTTCGACATGCTTTCTGCTACAGTTTTATATGAAGCAAACAAAGAGTCAGAAGAAGCTTTCAAGCTAGTTTGGGTAGCAGCAAATGCACCAATTGCGTCAGATGCAGCATTCATGTTACGTGCGTAGTTGCTAGAAGCAGATACAGCAGCTGTAACATCAGAGATTTGTGCAGCAGTTTCGCTCAATTTGCGGATGCCGTCGTTTAATTTTTGTACATCGCTTTCAGACAATTTGCCAGCTTGAGCAATGTCGTCAATTGAGTTGCCAGATTTAGCAGCAGGAGCAGCAGCAGGAGCCGCGCCCATGATAGGACCACCTTCACCACCTTCTAGTTGTGGGAATACCAAATCCCAGTGGCATTCTTTGTGTGGATCTTCGAATGCCGAAAGAGCGAATAGTAATGCTTCGGTACCCATACCTAGGGTTAACACAACACTAGCACCAGGTAAGTGAAGAATTTTGAATAATGCACCTACGATTACGATGGCAGCACCAAAACCGTATGCATAGCCAACAATTTTTTTGCCTTTAGGACTGCTTAAAAAACTTTCTTTTGCCATTTTTTCAATGATTTTAAGATTAATGTTTTATTTAATTTTGATAATTTGCTCCAATGATGCTACGTACGCAGCGGAAACCGATGTACGAGCGTGTTTCTGTTTGGTATTCGTAGGTACGAGTACCGCATTGTAGGTAGTAGCCTATATCTTTCCATGAACCACCACGAATTACTTTACGTTTCATGATTTCTGGGTCGCTAGATTTAGCGTTGTAATTATAACTTGGGTTCAAGTCGTTTACAAAACTATAGTTTGATTCGTGGAACGCAGATGAGGTCCATTCTGCTACGTTACCCGACATATCGTACAAACCATAATCGTTAGGAGGGAAAGAACCTACTTTTGCCGCAATCATATAACCATCAACGGTGTAGTTGCCGTGCATAGGTTTAAAGTTACCCAAGAAACAACCTTTTGCTGTACGGATGTAAGTACCACCCCAAGGATACATAGAAAGTTGACGACCACCACGTGCTGCGTATTCCCATTCTGATTCGGTAGGAAGACGGTAGTCTTGTACAATAGGTTGGCCGTTTTTAATTTGAGCCGCGTTGTAGTATTGTGTACGCCAGTGGCAGAATGCGCTTGCTTGTTCCCAACTAACGCCTACTACAGGATAGTCACCGTAACCATCGTGGTAGAAGTACATTTTCATGTAAGGTTCGTTGTAAGCATAGGTAAAGTCGCGAATCCAGCACAAGGTGTCAGGATATACGTTGATAATGCGAGATGAGATAAAGTCGCGACGGCTGCGTAATTCAACAAACATGGTTTTGTTTACGATATGACCATTTTCGTCAATGTACGAGGTGTCTTTCTTAACCATTACGTCTGCGCTATCTTTGCCTTTGCCTAGCAACGACAAATCGCTTTCGTAACGACCTTTATTCGAGTTGAATTTGTTGCGTTTAAGAGCAGCTTGGTTGTAGTCAATCCACAAATATTTGTAGTTCAAAATTTGACCATTTAATTCTAAACCGGCAGAAGCTAAGGTTTCTTCTGGAGCGTAGAACATAGAGTCGATAGCTTTAGCTTGCGCCTCTGTGCTTGGTTTAGTCCAAGGAATTTCTTCGTCCCAATTTAATTTAGGACGTCTGTTTGCATTTTCATCGTTGTTAGCGTAACCTGGACGATTGCTGTCTTTGTACAATACAGCTCCTTTACCAGATTCTTCGCTTTCGCTTTCGTATGGAAGATCTTTTTTACGTTTGTCAACAAAGGTAGAAGTTTCCCAACCTGGATCTTCTTCTTCTGCCGCTACTATTTTTTCGCGTGCAATAGAGTCGCGCACCCAATATACGAATTGTTTGTACTCGCGGTTGGTAATTTCGGTTTCATCCATCCAAAAGGCATCGATAGATACCACTTTAGATTGAGTAGATGAAGCCCAAGCAGCATCTTGGTCGTTAGGTCCCATGGTAAATGAACCTTGTTTAATAAATACCATTCCGTAGGGGTTGGGTTCTGACCACGCAGTACCTTCAACGCCCACTAACTCGCCGCTACCTGAGTTGCTGCAACTTGCTAGGACTAAAGTCGCTAATAGAGGTAAAAGTAACTTTCTCATGTTTAATTTAAGGTTGTACTTATAAGTATCTTATGCTTTTATATTTATTTTTCTTTGATAATTCAATATTGAAACTATACGAAAGTGAAACTTCGTGCGAACCTGCGGAACGAATCAGGCTAGATGTTGGCAAATCGAACGAGTAAGCAATGTTTAATCCGTTTAATACCCTAATTCCTGCCATAAAGACCACAGCACCATCTATTCTGTAACCCAATCCTCCCCAGTAACGTTCTTTGTATTCAATATTGGCGTTTGCAATACCGCTCCAACTTACAAAATCGGTGTTAATAGCAGCTGATACCTTCAACTTATATAACGGATTTGTAAAAGAAATATTGTATCCGCCAATAAAAATTAAATTTCTGCTTTTATCAAATAGGTTTGTTTCGCTTGTACTGCTTAACTTGTATTTAGGCGCTAAAACGTTTAACAACGAGATTCCTGCAAACCAAGTCTTATTTTTGTACATAACGCCTACTCCTAAATCCATCTTAAAATCATTGCCGTTGCTTTGTGCAATGCTTGGATCGTCAGATGAATGGTATTCGCTATCAACGGTGTGCAATCGGTCTGTATCGTAACTTACCGTGGTAAAGTTGATGGATATACCAGCACTTAAAAAGCCATCTTTGATAGGAATTCGATAGGCATAATCAAGATTCACATCTTGAAAACGAAATAAACCAACGGTATTGTCATAGAAATTAATGCCAGCACCGTGTTTGGTTTTACTAATATTGAAGCCGATGTCTGCTCCAACATTATATACAATAGGAGCGCCTTCAAATCCTGCGTATTGCGAACGAAAACTGCCCCCTACGTTTATCATGTCATTGTGTCCTACTGCTGCAGGGTTGTTGATAACCAAGTTATTCATGTATTGACTGAATAGTATGGTTTGTTGCCCGTGCGTTGTGGTTAGGACTGATACAAGAAAGACAAAGACAATAAATAATTTTCTCATACTGTATGATTGTATGTATACCTTATTATTGGTTTGTTTTTCTTGCTATTTTTTTAGTATATTTTTTTTGTTATTTCTGCAAAAATAAGAAAAAATAACAAAAAAAGAAAAATTTTAATATTCGTCTTCGTTAAAGAAGAAATCTTCTTTGCTAGGGTAATCTGGCCAAATATCCTCTATGGTTTCGTACACATCTCCCTCATCTTCAATTTCTTGAAGGTTTTCAATGACTTCAAGTGGGGCGCCAGAGCGAACGGCATAGTCAATTAACTCGTCTTTTGTGGCTGGCCATGGAGCATCTTCTAATTTTGACGCTAGTTCTAGTGTCCAATACATTGTTAATTAGTTTATTACGTAAAACATGAACGATGCGCTTATAACAAGCGTTTGCAAATATAACTAAAAAAATGATGATGACAATAAGGTAACGCCTATTTTTCTATGTGTTGTTCATAAAATCTACCTAATACAAAAAAATAATCTGATAGTCGATTTATATAAACGGATGCATTTTGTTGATTGGGTAATAGCTCTATTTGGTGGATGTGTCGTTCGGCTCTGCGGCAGATGCAACGGCATATATTACACAACGCATTGCATGGACAGGTTCCTGGTATTAAAAAGCAGTTGATGGGGGGTAGTTCTTGATCGATTTGGTCTATCTCTTGCTCTAATTGGCAGATGAGTTTAGATTCAAAGGGATGTTGGTTGTCCCATGTGGGGTTGTCGTTGGCAAACAAGGCGTTGATAAGTACCAGTGTTTCTTGTATTTGATGCAAAGTGGCTGTGTTATTGGGTGTTGTATATTGTTTGAGTAATCCAATAAAACTGCTCAACTCGTCTAGCGTTCCGTAAACTTCTAGGTGGGCATCGGTTTTTGCCACCCGCTTGCCGCCTATAAGCGAGGTTGTTCCTTTGTCGCCTGTTTTGGTGTAAGGTTTCATGCTATTACAATTTGATGTTGTAGTGTGCTGGTTTTAGCTCGGGATTAAAAAATAAGATGCCCAAATGGTATAAATCAACGCTTACCGACACGTTGGGATGTTGACGTACAATTTCCCAGGCTTCTTGCATTTGTTCGGACCAATGAATGTCGTCAAATACAAATACGGCATTCTTGCTTGCTTTGTTAACACAATGGCTAAAGTAGGCAAGGGTAGGCTTTTTTTGGTGGTTGGCGTCGAAAAAAACAAAATCTATTTGTGGTAGATGTTGTAATGTATTTGGTAATGTGTCTGTTATATCTCCTAAAACTAGTTTTATGTTGCTAGTATTGGCGTTTTGAAAGTTGCGAGTAGCTATTTTTGCTGTCTCTGGACAGCCTTCAAAGGTGTACACCGTTGCTGTGGGTTGGCCATTGGCTAAGTACAAAGTGCTTGTTCCCAGGCAAGTGCCTAAATCGATGATGGTTTGTGGCTGGTAGGCATTGACCATGCGAAACAAAAGTTGTGCTTGTTTGGCCGATTTGGCGCTTCGCTTTTCTATGGACGAAATGGTGCGTGTTCGCGATTTGCCTGATCCATAGTCGGTTACCTGTATAGAACTGTTGTCGTTTAGTAGGTTTTGTCTAATTTGTTCGATGGTTTTGTAGGCATAGTAGGGGTTTTTCTCGTTCTTTATATCGGTAATAAACGAGAAAATAAACGGCGAATGCACGCCGTCTCCTCTTTTGCTATGCGATGTAAACCAATGCTTGAGGTATGCCTTTATTTGAAATAAGGTCTGCTTCATGCTAATAATGGACTAATTCTGTCTATCAGTTCTTGGCATAGAGCAGATTTCTTTTCGATGTGTTGTTGTACCTCTTTAACAAAAGGATTGTTCTCAAACTGGCCGCGTACGTTGATAAAGTCTAATTGCTTGGTGGTTTCGTCGCCGTCAACACCAAAGCCAGTTTTAGAAATAAGGGTAAATTCTTTTTTGGCGTCTTCGTACAAAAGTTGATCAAGGTCTACTACGCTTTTTTTCCACGTTAACGCTATGTCAATAATATCTTGCACCGTAAACTCGGTGTAGGGCTTGCCTAGGCGTTCTTCTATTTTTTGAAGGGCCCATGTCCATTCATAGCTATAATAATTGGCGTGGATACTTTGGAAACGTTGATTAATATCGTCTAATGTTTGTAGTACGTTGTTATCAATATCGTTTAAAAGTTGGTCTATTTGGCTTTGTGGTGCAATCATACCCGATAAGTCTACCCACGAACCGGTGCCAATAGCGGTGTCTGGTTTTAAGCGATTTCTAATCTCGTCAATCGACTTAAATGGGGTAATTTCTAGTCGTTTAATAATGGAGTTGCCTAAAAATTTATTGATGGCCATTTGGTAGTATTTAATGCCATTAAATAGCGACGAGTGTTTGATGATGGTACTTTGATAGGTGTATGTTTCGGATGTCTCGCCCGATAATTCTTTAAGGGTCTCTAGGATGTTGATGCCCGCATACATCTTTTGAATGGTGTAGGGGCTTAGTAGGTTAAAGTTAATTTGGTCTAACTTTTCGGGGTCTTTGCGTTTGTCGCGTTTTGGCCATTTTTGGGCGTCGCGGATGGTGCCCACACTGCGTAAGTTTACCCCCGGAACAATATGTGTATCGTCGTCATTCTCAATTAAATACGAGAATGGTAAGTTGGATGTATCGGAGTGGTGATGGTGGCGTCCCATTACCAACGAGAATGCCCCAATTTTTGCAGGCCATAGCACGTAAGAATCGCTGGTGGTTTTTGAACCTCTTTCTACTACCCCTTGGTGAATAGGCCCAAGTTTGTACATGTGGTTGCTTTGGTTTGAACCACTGCCCGCATTTAAGAAAGAGAACATGCCCGCAATGAGTAAACTTGATTTGTGGTGCGTAACGGTAAACGGACCGCCAAAAATGGCACAGGCCTCGCCATGAAAACCTTGGCAATTGCTAAAGTAAACAGAATCGTATATCGAGAAGTGTTTGCCCAATTGGGTACCTTGGCCTATAAAGCAATTTTCTATAAGCGTGGCTTCGGTTACTTGTGCTCCCGATGATAGAATAAAGTTTTTGGCCATTACTCCATTCCCGATGTAGATGGGGTCGGCTGCGTTGCTGTTAATGCTACCGTTTTTTAGTTCGTTAGCGCTTTCAAGGCGTGCATAATCACCTATATACACATTTTTTATGGTGCCGCAACTGGTAATTTGAACCTGCTTGCCAATGGTGCCGTAGTTTGCGCTAATTTGATTGGTGTACTCTTGTATAATTTGATCGATACGTTCTATGGTTGCCGCACGGTGACGGTATAAGGTCATGATGTAGGCCAATTGCGACGATAGTTTGTTGCAAATAGCAATAGACCGACCGCCAGTTTCGTTTAAAACTGATACGCGTATGCCATTACCAAAACTGGTGTTTTCTGTGGTGGTAATGCATTCGGTGTTTTCGATAAAGCAATCGTCGCCTATTTGATAGTTGGCTATGTAGCGATGTATACGCGAAATGTATACGTTATTGCCTATGGTGCAATTGTGGATGCTAGAGTGATATAACCCGCTGTGCCTTGGGATTCCTCCGTCTAGGATGAATGTTTTTTCAAAAACTCCTAATTGAATATTGCCAGTAAAATGTACGTGTTTAACGTATTGTGGTGTGAACGATGGTACAACTTGAATGTTGTCCCAATTGTCGCAAGTGCAATGTTGTTGTTGCAGTTGAGTGATTTCTGCAGCGGTGAGTTTTCTGTATGGCATAGGTATGTTGTTAAACGGGTTCTTCGTCGTAAGTTTCGTATAAGAAATCGTTGTAAGGGAATCGGGCCGTGTGTATTTCTTTAGCACGATCGTACAACAATTGCTTTAACTCTTCTATATTGATTTTTTCTTTGGCCGATATAAAGATACAATTTTCTCCCAATTTAGACATCCATGTTTGTTTTAATTCTTCTATGGATACGTTTTGTGGGGTAGAGGGAGTTAAATCTAGCTCGTCTTTGGATTCAAATTCGTAGGCGTCAATTTTGTTAAAGACAATGATGGTGGGTTTTTCGTTTTCTTCAATTTCGTGAAGCGTGCGCTCTACCACCTCCATTTGTTCTTCAAACTGTGGATGTGAAATATCTACTACGTGTACCCAAATGTCGGCTTCGCGTACCTCGTCAAGGGTTGATTTAAACGATTCTACCAATCCGTGGGGCAATTTGCGAATAAAACCTACGGTATCGGTTAGCAAAAAGGGTAGGTTTTGCACTACTACTTTGCGTACGGTAGTATCGAGGGTGGCAAATAGTTTGTTTTCGGCAAAAACATCCGATTTGCTAATTAAATTCATTAAGGTAGATTTGCCTACGTTGGTATAACCTACAAGGGCAATACGCACTAATTTGCCTCTGTTTTTGCGTTGGACGGTTTTTTGTTTATCGATACTAACTAATTCTTCTTTTAGCAACGAAATACGGCGTAAAATAATACGGCGGTCGGTCTCAATTTGTGTTTCGCCAGGACCACGCATGCCAATACCACCACGTTGGCGTTCCAAGTGTGTCCACATGCGGGTTAGTCGGGGTAATAAGTATTGAAGTTGTGCTAGTTCTACTTGGGTTTTTGCATGTGCTGTTTGAGCCCTTTTGGCAAAAATGTCCAAGATAAGACTGGTTCTATCCAATACTTTTACTTGCAATTCTTTTTCGATGTTGCGCAGCTGAGAAGGCGAAAGCTCGTCGTCAAAAATAGCTAGGTTGACGTCGTTGTTTTCTATGTAGGCTTTGATTTCTTCTAGTTTTCCTGTGCCAACAAAGGTTTTGGAATTGGCGTAATCTAAACGTTGAAAGAATTTATGCACAACAACAGCGCCCGCTGTATCGGCTAAAAATTCCAATTCATCGATGTACTCAATTGCCTTTCTTTCGTTTTGTTGCGGAGTAATAAGGCCTACTAGAATGGCTTTTTCGCTGGTAGGGTTGGTGGTTGATAGTTGGTCCATAGAATAAAAAAGCCTTCCGTAGAAGGCTTTTTAGTATAGGTTATAACTGTTTTTATAGTTTGAAACGGATAGGCAAGGTGTATTTTACGCGTACGTTTTTACCGCCTTGACGACCTGGTGTCCATGCTGGCATAGATTCAATTACGCGTTTTGCTTCTTTATCCAAGCTGGCTTCTACACCACGTACTACTTGTACGTCAACAATTTTACCGTCGCTGTTTACCACAAATTGGCAGATTACACGTCCTTGAATGCCGTTTTCTTGTGCAATAAGTGGATACTTAATGTTACGTACCAAGAAACGATTCATAGCTTCTGCGCCACCTGGGAATTCGGGCATTTTTTCTACGATAACGTGAATGCGTTGTTCTTCTGGGTCTTCTTCGGGTGGAGCAACAGGTGCTTGAAAATCAACACCCTTGTCAGCTTCGTCTTCCGAGTTGAATTCAATGTCTTCAACTTCAGTTTCGTTGTCTTGAATATCAATGATATCGCTTAATACGGTTTCTTGTGGAGCTGGAGGTGGAGGAGGTGGAGGAGTCTCGTCTCTTAATGTGATTTCAATCATGTCTTCATCCTCAGCTACTGCTTCTACCAGTGCTTCTTCGTACACAGTAATGTCTTGTTCTGCCCATTCGAATGCTACGAACGTAAGACCAAGAGCCACTACCAAGCCAATTAATATGGAGGTGGATTTTTTGTTCTCCAAGTCGGCTTTGGGTGATTTTTTAATTTCCATATTATATCGTTTGATTTTGTTGTCCGTTTGCAAATGTACTATAATTTTTTTAGATACAAAACCAAACATTTGACTTTTTTCTAAAAAATAAATTGCTGTAGAAATATACACCTCTATAATGCTAAAAAATTACGTAGAAATGTGTATATTTGAGCGTTTTTTTTAGCATGATATAGTGAGACGTGTTTTGCTTATACTGATTATGGGTGTACTATTTGTTGGCGCTTGGTCGCAACAAATGGGAACGGCGGTTGCTACATTTGTAGATTATCCCGTTGCGGCGCATGTGGCAGCATTGGGTGGGCATGCAGTCTCTTATGCGGGTACAGACCCGTCGTTTTCGGTTAATAATCCCGCCTCTTTGACAACGCAATCAGATAAACTATTATTCTTAAATTATTCGGTGTATATGGTAGGAACTGGTTATGGTTCTGCTATGTATGCCACTAAGTTTAGCGATAAGGATGCGTTTGCAGGTTCTTTTCAGTTTGCTCAATACGGCAACATGAGTGGGTACGACGAACATGGAAATGCTACGGGCGATTTTTCTGCCCAAGATTTTGCTATTAATGCTACGTATTCTAGGCAACTTAATAAGTACTTTACCATAGGGGTTACTTTTAAACCCGTGTTGTCAACCTACGAAACGTATACCTCGTTTTCGTTAGGAGCCGATATAGGTATGCTGTTTAATGATACCACCCATTTGGTTTCTGCAGGCTTGTCGTTGCGCAATTTTGGGGGACGTGTAGCTGGGCCCGATGATATTTACATGACAAGTACATGGATGCCCATAAATTTGTCGATAGGTGTAACCAAACGTTTTTCTAAAGCGCCTTTTGGATTAAGTTTAACGTTGCAGAATTTGCAAAAATGGGATTACGAAAGGGCGTCTAATGAAAGCGATTTAAAATCAATAACAGCAGGTGAGGCCTTTGCACGTAAAATTATTTTGGGTATTGATATTGTGCCAAAATCAGAAAAATTTTGGATTGCATTGGGGTATAATTTTGATAGAGGCTTTAGTTTAGCCAATCCTTATGTGTTTTCGGTGGCAGGTTTGACGGGTGGTTTTGGTGTAAAAATTAAAATGGTGCAACTGGGTGCTGCGGTTGCTTTTTATAATACAGCAGCTGTTACGGGGCATTTTACGGTGGCAATAGATATTAATCAATGTACTAAAAAATCGTTATGAAACCAATTACCATAGCTATAGACGGATTTTCCTCTTGTGGTAAAAGTACCATGGCCAAGCGCTTGGCAAAAGAGTTGGGGTATATTTACGTAGATACAGGTGCTATGTACCGTGCGGTTACGTTGTATGCCTTGCAAAAAGGTGTTATTGCGCAAGGTAATGTTGATACGCATGCTTTAATAGCCGCGCTATCGGCTATTCAGGTGGCTTTTACGCCCGATGAAGGGGTATTGCTTAATAATGAACCTGTTGAGGATGCTATTCGTAGCGTAGAGGTGTCGCAGTGGGTTAGTAAGGTTAGTAGCATCAAAGAAGTACGTCAAAAAATGGTGGAGCTACAACGTGCTATGGGAATCAATAAAGGTGTGGTGATGGATGGAAGGGATATTGGTACCGTGGTGTTTCCTGATGCCGAACTAAAAGTATTTGTAACAGCCGATCCAAAAGTGAGGGCGCAACGTCGTTACGATGAGTGGACAGCAAAAGGTATGCAAGTAAACTTTGATGAGGTGCTTCAGAATGTGATAGATAGAGACTATCAAGACCAACATCGTGCCGAAAGTCCCCTAGTGCAAGCATCGGATGCCATTGTGCTGGATAATAGCTACATGACCCGCGAAGAACAACAAATTTGGTTAATGAAACAAGTAGAAAAAGTATGCTGTACCCGCATATAGAAATAGATGGTGATTCTGGTTTTTGTTTTGGAGTGGTAAATGCCATCCAAAAAGCAGAACAAGAATTAAGTGTAAGTAATCAGTTGTATTGCTTGGGCGATATTGTACACAATAGCGACGAGGTAGAAAGACTGTCAAAAGCTGGTTTGGTAGTGATAGAACATGCTGATTTAGCAAATTTGCATGATACCAAACTATTGTTTAGAGCGCACGGAGAACCTCCTATGGTGTATGATCAGGCCCGTGCCAATGGAGTAGAAATTATAGATGCAACTTGCCCTGTGGTGTTAGCTTTGCAAAAACGCATTCGTAAGGCGTTTGAACAATATCCCGAAGCGCAAATTGTTATTTATGGTAAAAAAGGTCATGCCGAGGTAAATGGTTTAGTTGGGCAAACTGCAGGAAAGGCAATCGTGGTAGAGCAAGAATCCGATTTAAAGGATGTTGATTTTAGTAAATCGATTATTTTGTTCTCACAAACCACTAAATCAATAGGTGGTTTTAACGCGTTGGTCGATAAGATAAAAGAGCAGATATTTGATGTAGAGCAATTTACCTATTACGATACCATTTGCAGGCAGGTTGCCAATAGAATGGAACATATTAAGCAATTTGCTAAGAATCACGAACTTATATTTTTTGTAAGCGGCAAAAAAAGTTCCAATGGTAAGGTGTTGTACGAAGAATGTAAAAAACAGAATACTAAGACTTATTTTGTTTCGTCGCCAGACGATGTAACAATGGCTATGTATGAAGGTGAAATGTCGGTGGGCATATGTGGGGCAACATCTACGCCTAAATGGCAAATGGAGGCGGTAAAAAATAGGATAACCCAAATTATTGATAAGACGATTCAAAACGATAATAAACAAATTTAAATAGATAAACCATGTATCAAATTAAAACAATTGGTATTCTAACTTCGGGTGGAGATGCCCCTGGTATGAATGCGGCTTTGCGTGCCGTAACACGTGCTGCTATTTTTAATGGTATTAAAGTAAAAGCCATTATGAGAGGTTATAAAGGTATGGTAACCAACGAGATAGTAGAGTTTAAAACACAAAATGTTAGTAATATTATTCAACACGGTGGTACTATTATAAAAACGGCTCGTTGTGATGAATTTAAAACCAAAGAAGGTAGACAGTTGGCATACGACACCTTAAAAAGCCACGAGATTGATGCGTTGGTAGTGTTGGGTGGTGATGGTACCTTTACGGGTGCGCGTATTTTTGCACAAGAATTTAATTTTCCTATAGTAGGTGTGCCATGTACCATAGATAATGACTTGTATGGTACCGACTTTACCATTGGTTACGATACGGCGCTTAATACCGTGATTGATGCGGTAGATAAAATTAGAGATACTGCGTCGTCGCACGAACGTTTGTTCTTTGTAGAAGTAATGGGTCGTGACGCTGGTTTCTTGGCCTTGAATGCTGCCATTGCATCGGGAGCAGAAGCTGCTGTCATTCCAGAAATTAGCATTAAAGATGATTTGCTATCGGAAGTTATTAAAAACGGCTTTAGAAAAAGCAAAAACTCTAGTATTGTATTGGTGGCAGAAAGTGATGTTACCGGTGGCGCTCAAGGAGTTGCCGATAGAATTAAAAAAGAGCATCCCGAATACGATGTGCGTGTGGTGGTATTAGGCCATATGCAACGTGGTGGTTCACCATCGGCTCAAGACCGTATTTTGGCCAGTAGAATGGGGGCCGCTGCTATCGAAGCCTTGCTAGAAGAGCAACGTAACTTAATGGTAGGTATTGTAAACGACGAAATTGTATACGTTCCTTTCTCTAAGGCCATTCGTGACGATAAACCTATCAACATGAAGTTAATATCAACCCTTAGAACGCTTTCGATATAAAAGAATCGGTTATACATATTAAGGGTGCCCGTGTAAACAACCTCAAAAATATTGAGGTTGAAATTCCACATGGTAAATTGGTGGTGGTGACGGGTGTTTCTGGCTCTGGCAAATCGTCGTTGGCTTTTGATACGTTGTATGCAGAAGGTCAGCGAAGGTATGTAGAGAGCCTTTCTTCTTATGCGCGTCAATTCTTGGGGCGTATGGCAAAACCCGAGGTTGATTTTATAACCGGTTTGCCTCCTGCCATTGCGGTAGAACAAAAGGTAAAAACACGCAATAGCCGTTCTACAGTAGGAACTACCACCGAGATTTACGATTACCTGCGTAAGTTATATGCCCGTATAGGCAAAACCATCTCGCCAATATCGGGCGAAGAAGTAAAGAAGCATCAAGTGTTGGATGTACTTAATTTTGTACAGCAACAGGTGGCGGGAAGTAGTTTTTTGCTGCTGGCTCCCTTGTACGATGACGAATTATTTACCTGGAATGAACTCTTGTCAACTTTGTTGCAGCAAGGTTTTAATCGTTTGTTGGTAGCAGGTCAGGTGGTACGTATCTCGGATGCCATGTTGGAAACCTGCTGTCCAAAAGATACTTACTTGGTGATAGACCGATTTGTAGTTAGTGACGAGCCAAGTTTATATAATCGGTTGGCCGATTCGGTAGAAACGGCCTTTTACGAGGGTCGTGGTGTGGCTTTTTTGGCGCAATTAGACGATGCGCGCAACGTGCAATCGATGAAAGAATTTTCGCGCGATTTTAAGGCAGACGGCATGGTGTTTGAAGAACCTACCGAGCAACTATTTAGTTTTAATAACCCTATTGGAGCATGCCCCACTTGCGAAGGTTTTGGTTCGGTTATTGGAATTGACGAAAATTTAGTGATTCCTAACCAAGCGTTGTCTGTTTACGAGGGGGCTGTGGCTTGTTGGCGAGGCGAAAAAATGGGCGTAGACTTGCAGTTGCTTATTAAGCATGCGGCTAAGTTTGATTTTCCTATTCATCGCCCATATTACCAGTTAACAGACCAACAAAAACGTTTGTTGTGGACAGGTAATGAGTATTTTGAAGGGTTAGACGAATTCTTTCGATTTTTAAAGCAAAATCAATATAAGGTTCAATACAGGGTAATGCTAAGCCGTTATCGAGGCAAAACCATTTGTCCCGATTGTAAGGGAATGCGACTTAAAAAAGAGGCTTCGTATGTTAAAGTAGGGGGTAAGTCTATTACAGACTTGGTTCAAATGCCTATATCAGAATTGTATCGTTTTTTTGAACATCTTACCTTAACCGATTACGAAATGGCTGCCGCCCAACGCTTGTTGGTAGAAATTAAGAAACGCGTTAAGTGCTTGATGGATGTGGGATTGGATTATTTAACGTTAAACAGGGCTTCTGCTACCTTGTCGGGTGGAGAGAGTCAGCGCATTAATTTAGTATCTTCGCTGGGAAGTAGTTTGGTAGGGTCTTTGTATGTATTAGACGAACCTAGTATTGGCTTGCATCCTAGAAATACAGATTTGCTAATAGGTGTGTTGCGTCAATTGCAACAGTTGGGTAATACGGTAGTGGTGGTAGAGCACGATAAAACCATTATGCAAGCAGCCGATTATATCATTGATATTGGTCCGGGTGCGGGTAGACTGGGTGGCGAGGTTGTGCTGCAAGGCGACCCTAAACAATTGTTGCAACAAAAAGCACATTACCCAAATTCGGCTACACTGCGTTATTTGGCTGGAGAAGAAGAAGTAAACTTCTTGCCACAACCTAGAACCTGGTCTAATTATATAGAAGTAGTAGAGGCTACTCATCATAATTTAAAAAACGTGACGGTTCGTTTCCCTTTGGGTGTGCTAACGGTGGTAACGGGTGTTTCGGGGTCTGGTAAATCAACCTTGGTGCGCGATGTGCTGTATGCGGCGCTTAAAAGGCATTATGGTGGGGTAGTAGATCATGTGGGTAGTTGTTTGAAGGTGCAAGGTAGTTTGCATTTACTTACCGATGTGGAATTGGTAGACCAAAATCCCATTGGTAAATCTACTCGTTCTAACCCTGCTACCTATTTAAAAGCATTTGACGAAATTAGGCGTTTGTATGCAGAGCAACCCTTGGCTAAACAGATGGGGTATACCCCTGGTTTCTTCTCGTTTAACTCGCAAGGAGGCAGGTGCGATGTGTGTCAAGGAGAGGGTGTAATAACGGTACCCATGCAATTTATGGCCGATGTGGTGTTGACTTGCGAGGCTTGTCATGGCAAACGCTTTAAATCGGATGTGCTAGAAGTAAAATATCGCCAAAAAGACATTTACGATGTGTTAGAAATGACGGTAAACCAGGCTATAGAGTTTTTTGCAGAAGATACCGCCAATTTGCCTCAGTTAATTGTTAGAAAATTAAGGCCTTTGCAAGAAGTAGGGTTGGGGTATATTAAATTAGGTCAGCCTTCTTCTACCTTGTCGGGTGGCGAAAGTCAACGGGTAAAATTAGCCTCTTTTTTGGCTACCGATGCGCAAGGAAATAAGTTGTTTATTTTTGATGAACCTACCACAGGGTTGCATTTTTCTGACATTAAGACCCTAATGCAAGCTTTTCAACGACTAATTTTTAAGGGGCATTCGGTAGTGATTATTGAACACAATATGGATGTAGTGAAGCAAGCCGATTACTTAATAGATTTAGGACCAGAAGGCGGCGAAAAAGGAGGTAGTGTGGTGTATGAAGGTATTCCAGAAGGCCTAAAAGGGGTAGAGCATTCGTATACTGCTAAGTACCTAGATTAATGTTTTGTTTATCTTAGTTAGCGCTTTATCAGGGCAGAAATAAGAAAGGGTGGTCGTAAGACCACCCTTTTGTTATCCTTGTTGTATGAATTACAATTGAGGACCAGCAGCAACCAATGCTTTACCAGCTTCGTTACCTTCGTATTTAGCGAAGTTTTTGATGAAGCGAGCAGCCAAGTCTTTTGCTTTTTCTTCCCATTCGCAAGCGCAGCTGTAAGTATCGCGAGGATCCAAGATAGCTGGGTTTACGTTAGGTAGAGCGGTAGGTACTTCGAAATCGAACATAGGGATTTTTTTGGTTTCAGCTTTCAAGATAGAGCCGTCCAAAATTGCGTCGATAATACCACGGGTATCAGGAATTGAGATACGTTTGCCAGTTCCGTTCCAGCCGGTGTTAACCAAGTATGCTTTAGCACCAGATTGTTCCATTTTCTTAACCAATTCTTCGGCATATTTGGTTGGGTGCAATTCCAAGAATGCTTGACCAAAGCATGCAGAGAAAGTAGGAGTAGGTTCGGTAATACCACGTTCGGTACCTGCCAATTTAGCGGTGAAACCACTCAAGAAATAGTATTTGGTTTGTTCTGGAGTCAAGATTGATACAGGAGGCAATACACCAAATGCGTCAGCTGACAAGAAGATAACGTTCTTAGCAGCAGGAGCGGTAGAACCTGGTTGAATGTTGTTGATGTGTTCGATAGGATAAGAAACACGGGTATTTTCGGTAACGCTCTTATCGTTGAAGTCGATGGTACCATCGGCAGCAACAGTAACGTTTTCTAGCAATGCGTTGCGTTTGATTGCACCAAAGATATCAGGTTCGCTAACTTTGTCCAAACCAATAACTTTAGCATAGCAACCACCTTCAAAGTTGAATACGCCGTTGTCGTCCCAACCGTGTTCGTCGTCACCAATCAAGCGACGTTTTGGATCGGTAGAAAGGGTGGTTTTACCAGTACCAGACAAACCGAAGAAGATAGCGGTGTTTTCGCCGTTCATATCGCAGTTTGCAGAGCAGTGCATAGAAGCAATGCCTTTAAGTGGCAAGTAGTAGTTCATCATAGAGAACATACCTTTTTTCATTTCGCCACCGTACCAGGTGTTAAGGATGATTTGTTCGCGGCTGGTCAAGTTGAATACAACTGCAGTTTCGCTGTTCAAACCTAGTTCTTTGTAGTTTTCAACTTTAGCTTTAGAAGCGTTGTAAACGATGAAGTCAGGTTCAAAGTTTGCCAAATCTTCTTCTGAAGGACGGATGAACATGTTTTTAACAAAGTGTGCTTGCCATGCTACTTCCATGATGAAACGAACTGACAT